>JAFADH010000020.1 GCA_023424995.1 Bacillota bacterium
TTTTTTTCGGCTTTCCAATATCTCAAATAAAAACGATGACATGGTTTTAACGCCAAACGGCAAGCAATCTTCATCAATATCAAATGTTGCAGTATGATTAGCGCCTTTTAAACCCCGTTTCAAATTAGCAGAACCCAAAAAGAAGAACAGTCCTGATAATTCTTTTTGAAAACAAGCATAATCATCTCCTCCATGCATCGGCACTTCATAAATGGGAATTAATTTATCACCAATTAACTTTCTTAAAATTAATTCTGCTTCTTCACATTCGATTTCATCGTTATATACAGGTGGCATTGATTTTACATACTCAAAAGCTACTTCTGCCTTTGATTGTATAATATAATCATCGAGTATCTTTGACAACGATTTTCGAATAACATCTCGATATTGGTGCATAGCATACCTAAATATAACTTTTATATGCATCTCGCCAGTCTCATCATTTGCTTCTTTTTCAAGAACTTGAAAATTCACTAAATGGTCAATATCCCTCTTACCATATGGATTAATACAGCGATTAATATCATTAAGTTTACATATTAAGAGTTCCTGTTCTGCCCATCCGTTAAATTTTAATCGCTTAACCTTAATATTAATATTTAGTATGTCTGTACCAAAAAGAGCAGTCCTGTAAATAAGGCTTAACTCGCCAGCTTCCATAAAGGTTTGGTTTGCGCCTAAACTGCCTTGATGCAAACCATAAATTGCTGAGGGGCGCGGATTTTCCAGTACGCCATCTTCTATCATTCTCAATGCACCTTTTGAATCCTCTTCACATGGTTGGAAGATAAACTTAACGGTTCCGCACAAATCATCCTTTATCGATGACAAGGTTTTTGCGATGCCTAAAGCAATTGCTGTATGCGCATCATGCCCGCATACATGCATTACACCGTCTATTTTTGATTTATATGGCACATCGTTTAATTCTTGCATTGCACAAGCATCCATATCGGCACGCCAGGCTATTGTAGCTCCCGGTTTCGCACCGTTCAATAAACCGACAACACCGTATCCCCCAATATTTGTCTGAACACTTAATCCTAATGCTGTTAGTTTTTCGGCAACAAAACGACTGGTTATCTTTTCATTGCCTGACAATTCAGGATATGTGTGAAAATGCCTACGCATGTTTATTATATCATCTGTTATTTTCTCGACTATTTCGGATATTTGTTTATGGATAACTCTGTTCATAACATTCTCCAATCTAAAAACAATCTATGACTGCTTGATAATATTATTCATTAACATTGCAAACATAAAAGGCAGTGCCGAATTCTCCAAAAACCGTTTTTTCTTCTACAAGTTTGAAACCTTGTTTTTCGTATATATGCCTCACTTTTTTATTATGTTGAAAGCAGTCTAACCTAATTGTTGGAATGCTTCGTAATCTTGCAGTTTCTTTAGCAAAATCAATCAGTTCTTTAGAATATCCTTTTCCTGCAAAATCCCGTTTTACAGCTATTTTGTGTAAAAATAATGATTCACCTTTTGGAATATCCGGCCAAAAAATTGGATCAAAATCAATCAATGCCATACAGGCTGCTGGGATATCTTCTTCATATGCTATGAAAAAATCATCAATACAGTAATTTTGAGAAAGCATAACCCACCGTATATTTTCCTTTCCCCAATGCATAAAATTCTTGCTATCCATCCAACTATCAACATCTGATAGTATATTTTCAATCATTAGAATATCGTTTACAGATGCATTCTTAACCAAAAAACATCACCTCATTCTTAATCTTAACATCAAATAGTTAAATACACTTTTTATAAATAATGTGTGAAACTATTCAACTTCATGACAAATTCTGATATTTAAGATATGAAATTATAATATCATATTTGATAAAATTAATAAACTAAATTTACCAATAATTAGTGTACATCAGTCATCAATATGTATCTGCTACACTTCTTTAAATTGGTATATTCTTCTTCCTGACTTAAATTACTTATATCTGTAAAAGGCAATTAAATGAGTGTGATGAAATACCTATCGGAGCATAAAAGCTTTAGCAATGGAAAAAAGATAAAAATTCTCTTCTGCTGAAAGAAAAAGAAAGCCTGAATCAAACGATAAAAGATAAGGATGAACTAATTCTTGCCCAAAACCAAGAAATTCAAAATCAGCAGGAAAAACTCTCTGAAATAGAGAATGAATTATCCTTTGAGAAGGATAAGACCAATGACATTCTGAATATCAAAGTATCGGATGAACGCCTGCGTCAGGTTTATCTCGATGAAGCCAAACAGAAAATCAAATTATATGACCTCATTGTAAGAATTATTAAAGACTTCTTACCGGAATTGATAAAGGCATCTCCTAAATTCATACGTGAGTTATTGGATAATAAGATTCTCCATAAAAGAAATTAACCCGGGGAATATGAGAATAATCGCCATAAAGGCAATACGGAACAAGAGAACCTTATTATCATGAATAAAGCTCTGGAAAAGAGTGATAGAAAGAACACGAAATAGTTGTGCATATATGGTGCGCATATCAGCACAACAAAAAATCCCTTGAAATCAAGGGATTTGAAGAGCGCGAGACGGGATTCGAACTTTACCACTATCCGCAAACCCTATTAAAATAAGGAGGAGTGCACACTGTCTACGATGTGTCTACAGCCTGTCTACAACTAATCATATGAAAACATGTAAATTTTAGAAAAAAGGATGGAATTGTTCCACATAATATTTTGGTTCTCATTTATAAAACTAGTTGAAGTAACTTAAAAGAACATTCTTATAACGTTTGTAAATACTCTTCTTTAGTGAGAGAATAGAAAGGGTCGCCATTACAACCTTCAAATTCTTTTGGAAGTCCTTCTTGTATGTACCGGAATTTTAACCCTATCTTTCCCATTACTCTCCGTGATGCGATGTTTTCTTTCATACAAACAGCGACAATTTCATCTAAATTCATTTTGTTAAATCCATATTCAAGGATTGCTTTAGATGCTTCTGTCGCATAGCCCTGCCTCTGATATTTTATTCCTATCAAATAAAAGATTTCAATTAACGAAGGATTTGCAGCAAGATTGCCCAAACCAACCCAACCGATATGAACACCGGTTTCCTTTAAAATGATATTGAATGAATAAGCGAAATTTTTATTAGACCCCACATTATATGAATCTATCAACCATCTGAATAATCCCTTGTATTCTTCCAGCGTCATAACATCCATATCTTTATACTTAAACAATTCTTTGTCTTGCATCAGATAAAAGCACTCCATCAAATCGTCTTCAATATATGGTCTGATGATGAGTCTTTGTGTTTCAAGGTGTATATTTTTTATCATATTAGTTATTCTTTTCCTTCCTTATCAAAATTTCAGGCTTTTATAAATTAAATTAAAGTAGTCTATTATATCATAATGCTTCTTACTTAGTTATAACTTGTATTCTTTAAAAATTGCCTCTGTTATTTCATAAACTATTTCAGCTCCTATATCTGCATTTGTCATTGCAACTGCTCCGTTTCCTTGATCAGGAAAAAATAGCATATTGGAATGATAACCATTATTACAACCATCGTGCCCAAAGCATCTATGTCCATCTTTTTCTGACACAAAAAATCCCAATCCTGTTGGAGCTGCTTGGTTAACTTTGGTTGTCATAAGTTCTGCTATACATTTACTCATAAATCTACTATTCTCGTTAATTGCTTTCATGATTTCAATTCCAAATATAGAAAGGTCAGTCGGTGTTGTCCACAATCCAGCAGCAGAAAGTTCTGGCATTACATTATAGCCACCAGGTATTTGAAGGTTGTAAACATCATAACCATATGCAATACTTGATATTTTTTCTTTGGGAAGGGGTTGATGGTAGGAACTGTTTACCATACTAAGCGGTTCAAATACAAGCCGATCTACTATATCATTGAATTCTTCACCACATATATCACATACTATTTTTTGTGCAAGGATATATCCGCCTCCAGAATACATAAAGTTCTTTTCTTCATCTTGAATCAGCATAAGTTGATGTGAATTTGCAGATGGAGCACCTTCAAGAATCTGACTTATAGTAGGTATCCTTTGCTTTTGACGATATCCTTCAAACCCATGAATATTCAAACCTGAAGTATGACTTAATATTTGCCTTAATGTTATTGCATGCTTCTTACCATCATATGTATGAAAGTCATAATCACCTAAATATGTATGAACATCTTCATCAAGTGATAGCTTTCCGGCTTCAACAAGTAACATAACAGTAGTAGCAAATATACTCTTACTTATAGAAGCTGCCTGAAAAAGTGTATCTGCAGTTACGATATCAGACTTTCCTCTTCGTTTAACGCCATATGCATATGTTTCAATAATTTTATAATCTTTTATGATTGTAAAACTAACAGCAGGAATGCGCCATTGTTTCATACGCTCATATAACGTATGGTTCCCATAATACATTTTATTTTGAATAATATTTTTAATATCCATTTAATCAAGCTCCTTTTATCTATACATATTAATACCATATATAACCATAACAAAATCTTATATTTTTTGTAAGTATTCGTCTTTTGTAAGCGAATAATATGGCTCTCCATTATAAAAATCAAACTCTTGTGGTAATCCATGAACAAAATATTGAAACTTGAATCCTAATTTTTGTATTACTCTATTAGACGCAATATTTTCGGGTTTTGCTAAAGCAATAATTTTATTCATTCCAATTGTATTAAAATAATAATCTAATAAAGCATTCATCATTTCAGTAGCATATCCTTTTCTCCAATACTCTTTTCCAACTAAATAGTATATTTCATTCTCTGGATAAAAACAGTCAATAGCCCCGAAACCACCCCAACCAATAAATGCATTGTTATCCTTTAAAAAAATGGCAAAATTATATTTAAAATCGTCATCAAAATTAGTTTCATACAAATCAATCCACCAATTAAATGTTCCTTTGAATGTCTCAATAGATGTAACTTTCCAATCTAAGTAATTGAATAATTCTTCATCTTGCATTAATTCGTAACACTCTGATAAATCATTCTGAATAAAAGGTCTAATTATTAATCTATCTGTTTCAATTCTCATTTCTTTTACTGAATTCATTATTCTCACCTATCCTATAAATAACTTTTTTTCTATCTTTATTTGAAGTCTCTACTTAAATTATATTGTACTGTATATCAGTACAACAACCTCAAACATTATTCTAAATTAAAGATACTCCATTTTTGATTTAAGAGCAGCCACTGTACTGAAAAATCTTTACCAGTCGGTTGTATGCAGAGGGCCTATATGGATAAGGCATTATAGCAGTTTAAGTCCGTAAAGGATGTTGCGCACATCCTGCATACATGTTCTTTAAGCAATAAAAAATCGCTAACCCTTGATTTATAAGGATTAGCGATTTTTTTCAATGAAGCGCGAGACGGGATTCGAACCCGCGACCCTCGCCTTGGCAAGGCGATACTCCACCACTGAGCCACTCGCGCATATTATGTTTTGTGCTTTTATTATCGTAGGCACAGAACATAATATACTATAGATTGAATCTTTTGTCAATGACTTAAAATGAAATTTTTCAATTTCATTTATAATTTATATTATATATATAATTTAAGCAATTGTTAATGTACAGACATATTCATTGTTCTGGAATTGCTTGGTTTTAAGGGCATCTGATTTGGATAAGGTGATGTCCACCCATAGCTCCTCAGCAGCCAGCAGAAGATTACCCATCATGATTCCCATGTCGATCATCTTGTTATAATCCAGCAGCTTTGCAACGAATAAATTCTTCTTGGCGAAGACGTGGATACGGTTGCTGTATACGACAAAGCGCCAGGGCTGGGTGTTATATACGGAGGGAGCAAGCCTTGCTGCCTCCAATATCTGTTTAATGTCGGAAGAAGCCTCTTCCTTATATACAATCAGTTCTTCTTCAGGAAGCCGCTTTGCTTTGGAGCTGTCACGGGCGATTTTATCACCGGCTTTACCGAAAGCAAGAGCCACAACGAATTTATATTTCATGGCTGCCTTCAGACTTCTGCCGGGACTTACGATGGAGAAGCAGGTACCGAGTCCTTTAGTTACCAGATACAGGTCCAGCTGCTGCATCAGATATCCGGCATTAAGAAGATAATCCTCCTTCTCTTCGGAGGAGATGCACAGGTAGTAGGGAGCCTTTACATTAAAGGGACTGTAGAAGCCCTGTTTTTCTTCGATATTGCTTACCAGTCTGAATTCAATGCCGATGCCGGGAATCAGCATCGGAAGCTTATTCGCATATTCTAATATGCCGGAGATTACATCCCAGTCTAATTTTTCGTGTTTATAATGCCGTATTGATTTTCTTGTAAATATAGCTTCAAATGTATTCATAATAATCGCCATACCTTTCTCATCCTGCAACCTTATGTGTGATAAATCGTTATATTTTCCCGCATGCATTAACGAGACTATTCACATAATGCAGGTGTTATTCATTTGCTGCGTTATGCTTTCCGGCTTTCTTCTTATAATAAAGGGGAGAGATGCCATAATATTTTTTGAATAATTTACTGAAATGATACACGTCATCGTAGCCAACCTGATTGGCAATGCTCTTTATGCTGCCCCCTTCATCATTGCGGAGGATATCCCTTGCCTTTTCCAGACGAATCTTGATCAAATAGTTGATGGGCGATTCACCGGTTTCCTCCTTGAATATCTTGGAGATGTATACCGGACTGAGATACATATTATGAGCGATCTGCTCCAAGGATATTTTATGCTCGTAGTTCTCATTTAAATAGGTAATAATCCGGTTGACCGCATAATTCTTATTATAGGATTCAAAATTACAGCCTCTTTGCTCGCTTTTCTCATCCTCGGCTATCTCCCTTATAATAAGAAGCAGCATCTGCATCAGATGGGTCTTGAACATAATATAACGCCCGATCTGATTGCTTTCCTTCTCGGCAATCATTGCAAAGCAAAGTTTTGAAATCTCCTGTTTAAGCTCAGCCGAGGTATGCAGGACATAACCCTGATCCGGAAGCTCGATGGAGTTGGGAGCCATATTCTTAAAGTGAAAGTCAGTAAAGCCAAAGATAAATTCAATGGTCGGTTCCTTGGTACTTGTTACAATGTGAGTGTGCCTGACGCCCGGATTACAAATCACCAAATCTCCGGCCGCAACATCAAATTCGGTACCTTCTACCACATATCTTCCCTTACCGGATAAAATATATGCAAGTTCCGTAAAATCATGATCATGGTATGTGCCTTCCTGGATCATTCTGACCTTCGAAACATAAAATACGGTCGGATTAAAATCATTGTAAGTGACATCGTATTCACAAGCCATAAAAATAACTCCTTGTCTGCTTAAGCAGACCGGAAGCTCATGCCTCACATATCACTTGCCGGGTTACAATACCAATCTGCTTATTGTGACCATTATAACATTAATGTATTTAATAGGTAAATGAATTTTTATAAATTTTAAATTTAGGGTTGATTTTCGACCGGTGATATAATAAAGTACATTTTATGAGTAATAATGTCTATTTTTTTTGTTCCTAAAGAGATTATAATAAGATGGACTTCATTTTATTCATCATGATACCAGGAGGTATTCAAATGACAGCGACGCAATGGTTCAATTCATTTCTCATTAAGTACCGCGGCAGGATTATCTTTGCACTAATTCTTACGACGATTTGCTGTTTTATAGCTATCGTTAATCCTTATGTCTCAGGTATAATTGTAGACGATATTATATTAGGCGGAGATCATGATTTACTGCCGTCTCTCATGATAATCATGATTGTTACGACACTCCTGCGTACAGTGCTGAGGTTCGTGTTCATGATAATTTTTGAGAAGTCTTCGCAGAATATGCTGTATGCCATGAGGGATTTTGTATACCGCAAGCTTTTAGCCCAGGATTTTGATTTTTTCAATAAAAACCGTACCGGAGACCTGATGTCCAGACAAACCGGTGATATGGAGGCGATCCGTCACTTTGTGTCCTGGGTAATCTATAACATCTACGAGAGCACCCTGCTTTTTATAATCGCACTGGTTATGATGTTCATGGTGGATTGGCGGCTGGCACTTCTTATGCTGGTTGTGCTTCCCATTACAGCCACTTGTACATATTTGCAGCTGCGGGCAGTAAAGCCTGCCTTCCGTAAGATCAGACAGCAGTTCTCCAGTTTAAATACTGCCGTTCAGGAGAATGTCAGCGGTAACCGTGTGGTGAAAGCCTTTGCCAAGGAAGCTTATGAGACAGAGAAATTCCAGGTTGAGAATGACGGCTACCGTGAGGCTCAGCTGAATGCTGCGAAGGTATGGAAGAAATACGTACCGATCTTTGAATTCTTAGCCAATGTATTATCCATAATCCTGTACCTCTTCGGCGGTATCATGGTTATCAACGGAGCTATGACCCTGGGTAGTCTGGTAACCGCAAGCGGTTATCTCTGGATGTTGAACCAGCCGCTGCGTCAGGCAGGCTGGATGGCTAACGACTATCAGAACTTCCTGACCTCAATTGAGAAGATATATTCCACTATCGCTGTGGAACCTACCATCGCCAATCCAAAGAAGCCGGTGGTTGCGGAACGCCTTAAAGGAGATATTGAATTCTCCCATGTTGGATATAAGATAGACGGAGAAGTGATTCTGTCCGACATCAGCTTTCATATAAAACCCGGCCAGACCGTAGGTATCATCGGAGCTACGGGTGCAGGTAAATCCACACTGATGAACCTGCTATGCCGTTTTTATGATGTGACCTCCGGCAAGATCATGATTGACGGTATTAATATTAAGGATATGGATTTGTTTTCGCTCCGAGATAATATCGGCATGGCCATGCAGGATGTATTCCTGTTCTCCGACACTATAGAAGGCAATATTGCCTATGGCCGCCCCAACTGCAGCTTCGAAGAGGTTGAAGCGGCAGCCAGGATCGCCAATGCCCATGGCTTCATCCTTCAGATGCCGGAAGGTTATGATACAATTGTAGGAGAGAGAGGCGTAGGGCTGTCCGGCGGGCAAAAGCAAAGGATCTCCCTAGCAAGGGCACTTCTAAAAGACCCGTCTATCGTTATTCTGGATGATACCACCTCCGCCGTTGATATGGAGACGGAAGCCCAGATCCAGGAAGCTCTGGGTTCCATGAATAAGAGCCGGACAGTATTTATCATAGCCCACCGGATCTCATCCATTAAGGATGCGGACCAGATTCTGGTGGTGGATAACGGCCGGATTGTCGAGTCGGGTAGGCATGATGAGCTGCTTATGCAGAAGGGCTATTACAATACAGTATTCCATCACCAATATGGTGATTTCGAATCAATATTAGGCGGAGTTTCGACTTCCGGGGAAGGAGGCGGGCGCTAATGGCAAGAAATAAATATGACATAGACGAGACCTTACAATCCGAGTTTGATGTTTCCCAACTAAAGCGTTTGGCAACCTATATCAAGCCTTACAGACGGGATATCATTATTACCATCCTGCTGATGACCGTGTCCTCGGCCCTTGGTCTGCTGACTCCTGTCTACCTGAAGGATATAATGGATATTTACATTCCTGACAAGGACATTCCGGGAATTATACGCATATGTATCATATTGCTGGCGATCTATCTGGTGATCTCACTGATTATAGCGGCGAAGACCATGATTACCGCAAGGCTCGGCCAGAATATCATTCATAAGATCCGCAGCGATATCTTCATACACCTGCAGGAATTACCCTTTTCCTATTATGATGACAAGCCCCATGGCAAGATACAGGTCCGGGTCGTTAATTATGTTAACAGCTTAAGTGATCTGTTGTCCAATGGTATTGTCAACACTATTACGGATTTATTCAGCTTATTTTTTATCGTAGGATTTATGCTTTATATTAATGTACGGCTGACTCTTATCTGCCTGGTCGGCCTTCCGCTCCTGATGGTATTGATCTTTATTATAAAGAAAAAGCAGAGGACCGCCTGGCAGATATCCAGTAATAAATCCTCCAATTTAAATGCATATATCGCTGAGAGCATCAATGGTACCCGTGTTACCCAGAGCTTTACCCGAGAGCAGGAGAATATAAAGATATTTAACACCTTAAGCGGTGATTACCGTAAAGCCTGGATGAAAGCGGTAACTTTGAATTTCTCATTGATGCCGGCTATCCAGAATATCCAGACCTGGACCAATGTAGCTATCTATGTGCTGGGTATCGCATGGCTGGATAACGGAATGAAGGGAATTACCACCGGCGTACTGATTGCCATGACGGGATATGTGGGACGCTTCTGGGCGCCGATCAATACTCTGGCAAGCTTTTATAACTCCCTGTTAACAGCGGTTTCTTATCTGGAACGGATCTTTGAGACCATAGATGAACCGGTATTGGTGAAAGACTGTGAGGATGCCGTGGATATGCCGCCTATTAAGGGTGAGGTGGTGTTTCGGGATGTCACCTTCAGTTATGATGAGAGTGCTAAAGTTTTAAACGGCATCAGTTTTAAAGCCAAGGTTGGTGACAGTATTGCAATTGTCGGCCCCACCGGA
Source organism: Bacillota bacterium (assembly GCA_023424995.1). Classification (GTDB taxonomy): domain Bacteria; phylum Bacillota; class Clostridia; order Lachnospirales; family Lachnospiraceae; genus Mobilitalea. The sequence continues at coordinate 10,552 of JAFADH010000020.1, forward strand.
GCCGGAAAAACTACTATTATAAACTTGATCAGCAGGTTTTATAACCTGGATTCCGGAGTCATCACCATCGATGGAGTCGATATCAGCAAGGTAACCATAAGCTCACTTCGCAAACAGATGGGCGTCATGCTTCAGGATAGCTTTATCTTCTCCGGAACCATTATGGATAATATCCGGTATGGTAATATGGAGGCGACGGACGACCAGGTAATCGAGGCCGCGAAGACCGTGCGTGCCCATGATTTCATTGTAGATATGGATAAGGGTTATAGAACAGAGGTGAACGAGCGCGGTACCAGATTATCCGTGGGGCAGAGACAGTTAATCAGCTTCGCCAGGGCTCTGCTGGCTGATCCCAAGATATTAATCCTCGATGAAGCAACCTCCAGCATCGATACGGAGACGGAAGTTTTATTGCAGGAAGGCTTAAGCAGGCTTCTGGCGAACCGTACCTCCTTCATTATCGCGCACCGGCTCTCCACCATTAAGAATTCCTCCTGCATCCTGTATGTGGATAAGGGGCAGATTCAGGAGATGGGAACCCATGAGGAGCTGATAGCTAAGGGCGGAGCTTACCATGAGCTTTACATGTCACAGTATAAGTTTCTGGAGCAGTAAGCTTTAAGGGAATATATCTTCAAGCGTACCCTTGGCGCATCTGCCTGCAGGTTTCATATGAGCACAGCGGGATATAATTTTTAATACCAAAGAGAACAAATTAAAAGTACGAAGAATTAAATATCAGGGTGCTGCGGATCTTGACAAAATCATTATATGGCAAGACCTGCAACACCCTGTTTGTAAAACATCACCAAAGCATGCATATGTGGCATGGGACAGGAGTGAATATGTCGTACGACTATAAAGCAATCGTTGTGTACCTGCTGGACTGGTACGATTACAATGCCCGGATCCTTGCATGGAGAGAGAAGCCAAGGCCTTATTACATATGGGTTTCTGAGATTATGCTCCAGCAGACCCGGGTAGAGGCGGTAAAGGGGTATTTCGACCGGTTTATTACTGCGCTTCCGGATATCCAGGCGCTGGCTGAGGCAGAAGAAGAGCGGCTGTTAAAGCTATGGGAAGGACTTGGTTATTACTCAAGGGTGCGGAATCTTAAAAAAGCTGCCGGAAGGATAATGAATGAATACAACGGCGAGCTGCCGGCAGATTATAATGAGCTGCTTAAGCTGCCGGGCATCGGAGCATATACGGCAGGGGCAATCGCCTCCATTGCCTTTAATATTAACGTACCGGCTGTAGACGGGAATGTACTGCGTGTAACCAAGCGGATTGCAGGAAGCTTTGATGATATCACAAAGGAAAAGGTTAAGAAAGAGATATGGGAGGATTTAAGACAGATTATGCCCGAGGAGCGTCCGGGAGCTTTTAACCAGGCGCTGATGGAGCTTGGAGCTATGGTATGTCTTCCTAATGGCAGACCCTTATGCGACAGATGCCCGGTGATGCATCTATGCAAGGCCTTTCATATGGGGACAACGATGCAGATTCCGGTGAAGCCGCAGAAGAAGGAACGCAGAACTGAGAATCGGACCATTCTGTTAATCGAACACCAGGGAAGATATGCATTACATAAGAGGGCAGACACCGGTTTACTGGCCGGTCTGTGGGAATTACCCGGAATAGAAGAAAAGCTCAGTAAAAGCAAGCTGATTTCACGGCTGAAGGAGCTGGAATTACCGGTGGAAAAGGTCCTCCCCCTGGGTGAAGCAAAGCATATATTCTCCCATGTGGAATGGCATATGACAGGCTATTATATCCGCCTTGCACATGCCGGGCTCCCGGGATATGACAAGGAACGCACCGTGTGGGCGGACAAGGAAGAGATCAGTAACAGATACAGTATACCCAACGCTTTCTCAGCCTATGTTAAGCCTCTTCTTACCGGATCATCATAAGGAAACAGGACCTGGGACGAAATTACAGGTTGTAAAATAGGGTAAATGTGCTATGATAATAAGAGATGTTATGAAAGGCATGGTATCTTATGAAAAAAATAAATCTTTTAATTATAGTGTTATCCGTATTCATAATGGCCGGCTGCCAGCCGAAGGAGCAGATGGCCAGCTTTATTCCGACCAAGACACCGGAACAGGATTACGAGACACAACCGGATAAGGAAAACGGAGAAGACGAAGATCAGGAGGCGGAAGAGGCCACCCCTACTCCCAAGGAACTCCATGTGGGACAAACAACTTCCATGTATGTTAAACTGGACACATACGGCGGATTCCTGAATATCAGGCCGATGCCCTCCACAGACGGAGAGCCGGTAGGGCTCTTGGTACATGCAGAGAAGGTAGATGTAATCGAAATTACGGATGGCTGGGCAAGCATTGCACGTAATGGCGAGATCTGTTATGTTAATGCCGACTATCTTGTGAAAGAACGGCCGGCATATCTGGAACCGCCCACTGCTACTCCCTCACCGACTCCGGAACCGCCCACTGCTACATCCATACCGACTACGGAGCCGGAGATCACACCGGATATATAGGATACAAAGATGATGGATGAATTATGGATTTTTAAGCTTCATACTTTATCCGGTCATATTCATGATAAAGTCCAGGAATTTCTGCATTGACGAGGAGAGGAAGGTATTTCTCATATAAGAGAAGCCGACCTCTCTTTTATTCACCGGTGTTTTAAGGGGAATATGAAGAAGGGAACCGGCCGCCAGCTCTGTTTCTACCAATTCTTTAATCACACAGCCGACTCCAAGGCTGGTCTTCGTGAATTCAATAAGCAGGTCCATGCTGCTGATTTCCATGATCTGCTTAGGTTCTATGGAATTCTTGCGAAAGTAATTCTCGATGTGCTTTCGGGACACATTTTCTTCATCCAGAAGCATGATGTTGGCTGCAGAGAAGATATCAGAGTTATTCTCCCTTAGCTTTAAATTGTCCAGATAGGCTTTCGTGGCAACGAAGATATCCTCAATCTCTCCCAGGGATATGAATTCATATTCCCGAGGATTCTCCGGCTTTGCAACCAGGCCGATATCCAGTGTGCCGTTCTCCAGCTGCTTAAAGGTATGGGAAGAGGATTGATTGGCGATCGTTATCTTAATATGAGGGTTTTTCCTGACGAAGCTGTCCAGATAAGGCAGCAGAAGATATTTGCACAGAGTGGTGCTTGCACCGATGCGCAGATGTCCGATACCAAGTTCATGCATTCTTCGGATACTTTCTTCTCCTCTGCGCAGCGCATCAAAGGCATTACCGGTATGTTCATGCAGGAGCTTGCCCTCTTCTGTCAGCTTAACACCCCGGGAGCTGCGTATGAACAGGGTGGTCTTTAAGTTTTCCTCCAGGCTCTGTATTGCCTTGCTCACAGCAGGCTGGCTGATATATAATTGTTTTGCGGCATGAGAGATATTGCCTGTCTCCGCTACACAGTTGAAGATATGATATAACGATAAATTCTCTTCCATAACATCCCTTGCCTTTCATGAAGTGCCGGTAAACAACAGATTAGAAACCCGAAGACCAAAGATCATGGACTAATCTGTCATTCGTATAAGTTATAACTAACATTATTAATATGTATTTTTATTATAGCAGACACTATGCTAGTATAGCAATAGATATTTTGAATACATAAATTATGGGAATAAATGCAGGAGGAAAAACCGCATGAATTACAACATTGCTGTGATTCCGGGAGATGGGATCGGACCGGAGATAATAGCAGAAGCAAGAAAGGTGCTGGATCAGATCGGGCGAAAGTACGGACATGAGTTTCATTATACGGAGATTCTTATGGGCGGAGCATCCATTGATGCAACCGGTGAGCCGTTAACTAAGGAGGCTCTGGAGACGGCACAGAAAAGTGACTCGGTATTATTAGGAGCTGTGGGAGGAGATGTCGGCCGATCCGGCTGGTATGAGCTTCCTCCGCATCTGCGGCCGGAAGCAGGATTGCTGGCGATTCGTAAGGGGCTGAAGCTTTTCGCCAATATCCGACCGGCAATTTTATTTGAAGAATTAAAGGAAGCCTGTCCGCTTAAGGAAGAAATCGTAGACAAGGGCTTTGATTTTGTGGTGGTTAGGGAACTGACCGGAGGACTTTATTTCGGACCCCGCAGTACTGTTACCGAAGACGGGATCAGAAAGGCTGTGGATACTCTTATCTATGATGAGAAGGAGATCAGAAGAATAGCAGGATGGGCTTTCGAGATAGCCATGAAACGCGGTAAGAGGGTATGCAGTGTTGACAAGGCGAATGTACTGGATTCCTCCAGACTCTGGAGACAGGTGACGAAGGAGGTGGCGGGAGATTATCCGGAGGTTGAGCTGACGGATATGCTGGTTGATAATTGTGCCATGCAGTTAGTTAAGAATCCCGGCCAGTTTGATGTGATCCTGACGGAGAATATGTTCGGTGATATCTTATCGGACGAGGCAAGCATGATTACGGGCTCCATCGGTATGCTGGCTTCTGCCAGTCTGGGTGATACGAAGCTTGGACTCTACGAACCCAGCCATGGCTCGGCTCCGGATATCGCAGGACAGAATAAGGCCAATCCCATAGCGACCATCCTGTCGGCGGCTATGATGCTCCGCTATTCCTTTGATCTTAACGAGGAAGCAGACCGGATTGAGGCTGCTGTGAAGGCAGTACTAAAAAAGGGCTACCGCACCGTCGATATTTTATCCGAAGGCAGGACCCTGACAGGTACAAAAGAGATGGGCGACCTGATAATAAGAGAGATTTAGCCATAGGATATGAGGATTCATATACCATATCTATGAGAATTTATTATAGAATGAAAGAGCAGGCAGATTGCCTGCCAGGTGAGAGATTAAGGAGGAACAGGTTATGGGAATGACAATGACGCAGAAGATACTGGCAGCCCATGCCGGGCTGGATAAGGTAATAGCCGGCCAGTTAATTGAAGCAGATTTGGATCTGGTGCTCGGTAATGATGTTACGGCACCGGTTGCGATACATGAGATGGAGAAGATGAAAGTCACAAAGGTATTTGATAAGGATAAGATTGCTCTGGTACCGGACCACTTTACCCCGAATAAGGATATAAAATCGGCGGAACATTGCAAATGTGTCCGTGAATTTGCCTATGACCAGAATATCACTAATTATTTTGAGATCGGCGAGATGGGCATCGAACATGCGCTGTTACCGGAAAAAGGGCTGGTGGTGGCAGGTGATGCGGCGATAGGTGCCGACTCCCATACCTGTACCTATGGAGCACTGGGGGCTTTCTCCACAGGAGTGGGAAGCACGGATATGGCAGCGGGAATGGTGACAGGCAAAGCCTGGTTCAAGGTGCCTTCCGCCATAAAGTTCGTTATAACCGGCAGACCTGCAAAATGGGTCAGCGGCAAGGATGTTATTCTCCATATCATAGGCATGATCGGTGTGGACGGAGCATTATACAAATCCATGGAGTTCGTAGGTGACGGTATTGCGAACCTGACCATGGATGACCGGTTTACCATGGCGAATATGGCCATTGAAGCCGGTGCCAAGAACGGAATCTTCCCGGTGGATGAGCTGGCCGTTAATTACATGAACGAGCATTCTTCCAGGGAATATAAGATATATGAAGCGGATGAGGATGCCGTATATGATGAGACCCACGTCATTGATCTGTCCGCACTGAAGCCTACCGTAGCCTTCCCCCACCTTCCGGAGAATACCCGCACCATAGATGAGGTGGGTGATATTGTCATTGATCAGGTAGTGATCGGCTCCTGTACCAATGGACGGATTGAGGATCTCCGGGTTGCGGCCAGGATTCTGGAGGGCAGAAGGGTAGCTAAGGGAATGCGTGTCATCGTCTTCCCCGCAACCCAGAAGATATATCTTCAGGCTATGGAAGAGGGGTTATTAGCAACCTTTATCAAAGCCGGAGCTGTAGTGAGCACACCTACCTGCGGGCCCTGTCTGGGAGGACATATGGGAATTCTGGCAGAAGGGGAGAAAGCCGTGGCTACGACGAACCGTAACTTTGTGGGAAGGATGGGGCATGTAAAATCCGAGGTTTATCTGGCAAGCCCGGCAATAGCAGCCGCCAGTGCCGTGACAGGTAAGATTTCCGGCCCGGAAGAACTCGGCTTATAATGAAAAAAGAGCTGATAAGCGTAGGCAGGAGCATACGTTTTAACAATTATATAATACTTTGCCGAGGCGAAGTTATGGAGGTATATGATGAAAGCATTCGGAACAGTTCACAAATACGGCGATAATGTAGATACAGACGTAATCATCCCTGCACGTTATCTGAATTCTTCAGATCCAAAAGAACTGGCAGCAAAATGTATGGTGGATATCGATCAGGATTTTGTCAGGAGAGTAGAGCCGGGAGATATCATAGTGGCAAATAAGAATTTTGGCTGCGGTTCTTCCAGAGAGCATGCGCCCATTGCAATAAAAGCATCCGGGATCAGCTGCGTCATCGCGGAGACCTTCGCCAGAATATTCTACCGGAATTCCATAAATATCGGTCTTCCGATTATCGAATGTCAGGAAGCTGCCAAGGAAATAGAAGCAGGAGACCAGGTGGAGGTTGATTTTGACAGCGGAGTGATCTATGACAGAACCAAAGGCACCAGGTATCAGGGGCAGGCATTTCCGGAATTTATGCAGAAGATAATCCGTGCGGAGGGGTTGATTAATTATATCAACAGCAATTATTAATAAGCATTCATAGAACACTTTACAAGCCACTGTCATATTGTGGTGATGTAGAATTTCTATTAGGCGATGGTTATTAATATGAATGGTACGATACGATATACAATAAGGCCATATGATACCATATGGATGCTTGCGCAGGTATTTAACACTACAGTGGATTCCATAATGGAGTTAAACCCGGGATTAGAACCTAGAAATCTTTTTGTAGGTCAGGTAGTTACCATCAGACCAGGCTATTCGACTTTTCCTTCCTATTCAGAGACCAACGGCGCGGATGACCTTTTCGATACGGATTTAGAAGACCTGAGAGACTATTTTCGGATGCTGTGGGAAGAGCATGTGATCTGGACCAGAGCTGTTATTACAGGTATTGTTCATGATCTTCCTGAGACGGAGCTGTTTATCCAGAGACTGCATCGTAATGCAAGGGATTTTGGGAATGCCTTTCTGCCTTTTTACGGCGAAGAGGTAGCCCAGACTATCTCGGAACTTATGTCAAATCACGTTGATATTGCGGTAGAGCTTGTCCGGGCCGCAAGAGACGGAGATAATAATGCCATGACGGAAGCGGATCAGAGATGGCGAAGTAATGCGGAGCAATTGGCGGAATTCCTGGGGAATATCAATCCGAACTGGAGCGTGGAAGACTGGAGCGCCATGCTGAATGAACATCTGGATCTTTTAAGTGCCAATACGTCCGATATGCTTGCCGGGAATTATATGGAGAGCATCAATGACTTTGACAATATTGAAATGCAGGCACTTGAGATGGCTGACATGATGGCGGAAGGAATCGCAGAACAGTTCCCTGATTAAATGGTAATAAAAGGTAATGATTAAAAAATTTACAGATAGATTTTATATGAATTTTTCTATTATCCTCTGCAAACAATAAAGATGTAATCAAAAATAGTTTGGAGGGATAAAGAATGATCAGAAAAATGGAAAAACCCAATGAGGGTATTAAATGTATTGTTAATACCTGCGAATACTATATGCACGGCGATCATTGCGCAGCGGAACAGATTCAGGTTGAACCCAGAAATGCAAAGGACTCCGATGATACTGACTGTGCAACATTCAGGAATAAGGCCGATTAATAATTAATATTATAATAATTTCAGTGCATAAATTATGAGGAGTGAATGATTCACTCCTCATAATTTTTACTATTTATTATTCAATGATGAATACAATCGAAGCGGTAAGCCGGTCACACTTTTTTAAATATATGAATGGTTCCTTCCGAATTCAATTTAACGATAATAGTAGCAATGATCGGTAATATCAGTAACCCCAGAACACCCATCAGCTGTGCGCCCACATACATGAGGAGCAGGGTTACAATGGGATGAAGTCCGATTTGCTGGCCTACAATCTTTGGTTCGATGGTCTGCCGGACCGCTGTTATGACAATGTATAGGATCAGCATGCCGATGCCAAGCTTTGTATTGCCTATAATAAAGGATATGATGGACCAGGGAAGAAGTACGGCGCCGGTACCCAGAATTGGCATTACATCTATGATGGCAACCAATAATCCGAAAAGGACGGAATTCGGTATTCCGAGAATCCAGAAACCCACCGATAATTCCACGAAGGTTATGGATATAATAGCCGAATAGGCACGGATGAATTTGCCCAGGGACCCTATTCCGCTGTCTTTCAGCTTTATCAGCATATCCCTGCGTTCGCCCTTAAATTGCAGAATAATAAATTGTGTGATTTTATAATATTCTATGGTAAAAAAGAAGGAGGATACAATGGTAAATATCAGTTTGATCAATAAGGCCGGAACCTGTCCTGCCAGTCCGGTAATCTTGCTTACAACCGTAGTAGAGGCATTGGTTATAAAGGTGAAGACGGACTGCCCGATATTCTCCATGAAATCATCCAGATACGGCTTTGCGCTGGGAAAAGCCTCCGACATATCGCCGACTGCCTTCTGCAGGGCGGGAAGAATCGTATGCTGGTATAAACTCGGTAAGCCCGAGAACAGATTGCCCACAAAGGCAAACAGCTTAAAGCCGATCAATACGATAAAAAAGCCAATCAGTCCATAGAAAAGGATCAAAATAAAAATAGAGACAAAAACCCGCGGCATACGGGTCTTTTTCTCTATTAAATCAATGAGCTTACGGAAAGAAACAGCGATAATCATGCCGATTACAAAGGGCATTAATAATGGAAGAACAAATTTAATTCCTACATATACAAGACCCAATATCAAAGCGATATACAAAAAATGAATGATAAATGCTCTGTGTTTCTCCAGATTCATGATTACCGTGCCTTTCAAAAATAAATTATGTTTTACATGTCAGAGAATTGAATTCATATAAAATCCGTCAAGGATAGTGTTATTCATATAAATTATCGGCACATTATGAGTTCTTCATAACAATACTTTCAATAATATTTGCTACATCTTCGCAGTTATCCGCACATTTTTCAAGGCGGTGGATAATCTCGGTCCAGCACATCAATTCGATGGGATCCTTGGAGGTATGATAGAGGTTGCGCATGGTATCCACATATAGAGCGTCACATTCCTCTTCCAGATGATTGATTTCGATTATCTTATCACGCAGTTTCTTGGAATTCCTAAAGCTCTTAAACTCTTCCAGTGCCTCATCCATTGCTTTGGAGCAGGTAACAAGAAGACTTGTGAACTTAAGGATCTCAGGACGTATGATCTGGATATTGAACATATCAATATAGATTAATACATCCTCGATGGAATCCGTAACATCATCAATCTCCTGGGTGAGGGTTGTGATATCCTCCCGCTCGATGGGAGGAAGAAATTCCTTCACCAGACGATTCATTATATCATGCTTTGCAAGATCCGCATTATGCTCGATAGCATGGGCTGCCTTTACCTTTTCCGTGATCTTTTCAGGGTCAAAGCCGCTTAAAGTCTCATGCAGGGTTACCGCTAAATTGTAAGAATATTTTGAAAGACCCGCAAATGCCTCGAAATAATTATAGCTGTTTTTTCTTGCCATTATAGTATACTTCCTTCCTTATTTAAAATATTTTCATAAACAGATATGCCATTAAAAATCCAAGGAGTCCGCAGCCGGGAAAAGTAAGCACCCATGCATAAACCATTTCCTTCACCACACTCCAGTTGACGCTGGAAAGCCGCTTTGCGGCGCCAACACCCATAATGGCGGTGGTCTTGGTATGCGTCGTACTTACCGGTACGCCCTGTGCCGTTGCCAGGTAAAGGCAGATAACTGCGGCGATATCCGCAGAGAAGCCCTGATACTTTCTCATCTTGACCATGCCCATGCCGACTGTCTTAATGATCTTATAACCGCCGATCGAGGTTCCGAGAGCCATGATTACGGAGCAAAGAACCATCAGCCAGACAGGTATGCTGAACTCTGTCACATTACCCTGTCCCTTGGCAAGGAATACGCCGAGAAGAAATACACCCATGAACTTCTGTCCGTCCTGGGCACCGTGCATAAAAGCCATGGCAGCACCCCCCAGGACTTGTCCCTGTTGAAAGATACCGTTTGTTTTACGTTTGTCGAAGCGATGGAAGATAAGGCTGACTAATTTAGTAACAACATAACCGATACCAAAGCCCAGTACGGAAGACATCAATATACCGATAATGACTTTCTTCCATTCATCGAAGTTGACCCCTTGTCCGCCCTGCAAAGCTATGGCGGCTCCGGTTATACCGGCAATCAATGCGTGGGACTCGCTGGTAGGAATACCAAAAGCCCAGGCAGCGGTGGCCCATACAACAATCGCAAATAACGCGGCACATAAAGCAATCAGCGCATTTGTGTAATTATCACCGAAATCAACCATCTTATATATGGTCTGTGCAACCGAATTATTAATCATAGTCATAAATAATACGCCTAGAAAATTAAATACAGCGGCCATGATGATTGCCTGCTTCGGACCAATGGAACGGGTTGATACACAGGATGCAATGGCATTCGGCGCATCTGTCCAGCCGTTAACCAGAATAACACCCAGGGTTAACAATACCGTTATAAATAGGGCCGGAGATGATGTCAGCTGACTAAGGAACTCAGCTAATGTAATAGTCATAATAGCGCCTCCTATAACTTTTCATAAGATTAATGATTACCTCTTTGTAACCAATCATAAAAATCTTAACACGAATAAAAGACATAAGCAATCAAAATTTACGAGAAAATTACGTGAATTTTACATAGTTTTTGAGCAGAACAAACATATTTTACATAGATTTAACATGGTTTTTACACTTCTCTTACACGTTAATAATTGGTGTTTATTGGAAGTATTATGCAGGAAAATATTGCTGATATTTTGACTTCCATTCATCCCGGGAATACATTGTATAATTGTAGATTATATTGGGATCAAATCCTTATTATTTTGCAAATTTACGTTGATTTTTACAGAGAAATACATTAATATATTCAGTATTACTTTTAAAGTGGTACAATAACAAATATTTATATTTTATATAGCAAAGGTGGTAATAGAATGAGAAGTGACGCAGTGAAAACCGGTATGGCACAGGCTCCCCACAGGTCCTTATTCAATGCCTTGGGGTTAACGAAGGAAGAATTGAGAAAGCCGCTCATTGGTATCGTGAGCTCCTATAACGAGATTGTTCCCGGACATATGAACCTGGACAAGATTGTGGATGCCGTCAGGCTGGGCGTCGCCATGGCAGGAGGAACGCCCATCGTATTCCCGGCAATTGCTGTCTGTGACGGTATCGCCATGGGACATCAGGGAATGAAATACTCACTGGTCACCAGAGACCTGATTGCCGATTCCACCGAAGCCATGGCTATGGCACATCAGTTTGATGCTCTGGTAATGGTGCCGAATTGCGATAAGAATGTCCCGGGTCTTCTGATGGCGGCGGCGAGACTGAATATACCCGCTATCTTTGTCAGCGGAGGTCCGATGCTGGCAGGCAGGGTAAAGGGGCAGAAGACAAGCCTTTCGTCACTTTTTGAAGCGGTCGGCGCTTATGCTGCCGGTACTATGACGGAGGAAGAGGTAGAGGAATATGAGAATAAAGCCTGTGCCTCCTGCGGTTCCTGTTCCGGTATGTACACCGCCAATTCCATGAACTGTCTGACGGAAGTGATCGGAATGGGCTTAAAGGGCAACGGAACGATTCCGGCTGCATATTCCGAAAGGATCAGACTTGCCAAGCATGCCGGCATGAAGATTATGGAGCTGCTTGAGAAAGATATTAAGCCAAGAGATATTATGACAAAGGAAGCTTTCATGAATGCTCTTACCGTAGATATGGCACTGGGCTGCTCCACGAATACCATGCTGCATCTTCCGGCTATTGCCCATGAGGTAGGCTTTGATCTTAATATAGACATTGCAAATGAAGTAAGCGCAGCGACACCGAACTTATGTCATCTTGCCCCGGCGGGACATACATACATGGAGGACCTGAATGAGGCAGGCGGTGTCTATGCGGTAATGAATGAATTAAATAAGAAGGGATTACTGAATACCGATCTGATTACGGTTACCGGAAAGACGGTGGGAGAGAATATTGCCGGCTGCAGGAATTTAGATCCTGAAGTAATCCGTCCTATCGATAATCCCTATAGTAAGACCGGCGGCATCGCCATCCTGAAGGGTAATCTGGCACCGGATTCCGGTGTTGTAAAGCGGTCTGCGGTAGCTTCCGAGATGCTGAAGCATGAAGGTCCGGCCAGAGTATTTGATTGTGAAGAGGACGCCATAGCAGCCATTAAGGGCGGTAAGATCGTAGCCGGTGATGTGGTGGTGATCCGCTATGAAGGTCCCAAGGGCGGCCCCGGTATGAGGGAGATGCTTAACCCTACCAGTGCAATCATGGGAATGGGACTCGGTTCCTCCGTAGCTCTGATTACCGACGGACGTTTCTCCGGTGCCTCCAGAGGCGCCTGTATCGGCCATGTTTCTCCGGAGGCGGCGGTGGGAGGTAATATTGCGCTTGTGGAAGAGGGGGATCTGATCCAAATTGATATTAATGCCAATACACTTGATTTTGTCGTCTCAGAGGAAGAGCTGGCAGCCAGAAGGGCAAAATGGCAGCCCCGCAGGCCAAAGATAACCACAGGTTATCTGGCACGCTACGTATCCATGGTAACCAGCGGCAACCGCGGTGCAATATTGGAGGTACCAAAGGTCTGACAAATGAAAAAAACGAATGTAACTTAAGTCGAAGATGACTGAAAGCGAGGTAATATATATGGAATTAACCGGTTCTCAAATTGTGATAGAATGTCTGAAGGAGCAGGGTGTTGACACCGTATTTGGATATCCGGGCGGAAGTATCTTAAATATTTATGATGAATTATATAAGCACAGCAATGAAATCAAACATATTCTTACCTCCCACGAGCAGGGAGCCGCACATGCGGCGGACGGATATGCCAGGGCGACCGGCAGGGTGGGAGTCTGTATGGCAACCTCAGGCCCGGGATCAACGAACCTGGTAACAGGAATTGCCACGGCTTATATGGACAGTGTGCCTCTGGTAGCGATCACGGCCAATGTTGCTACCCCGCTGTTAGGCAGGGACTCCTTTCAGGAGATTGATATCGCAGGTGTGACTATGCCCATAACGAAGCATAATTACATCGTAAAGGATGTGGCAAAGCTTGCTGATTCCATCCGCAAAGCCTTTTTAATAGCAAAATCAGGGAGACCGGGACCGGTATTAGTGGACATCACCAAGGATGTAACTGCTGCCAGGACAGAATATACTGCCGCCGTACCGGAGCCGGTAGAGAGGAAGACGGATGAGATTACAGAGCATGATCTTAAGAATGCCGTCGAATTAATCAATCATGCGAAGAAGCCCTTCGTATTTATCGGCGGCGGAGCAGTTATCTCGGAAGCCCATGATGAATTGAAGGAATTTGTAATGAAGGTGGACGCACCTGTTGCCGATACTCTGATGGGCAAAGGTGCATATGACGGCACCGAGGACCGGTATACCGGAATGCTTGGTATGCACGGTACCAAGGCGTCCAATCTGGGTGTTACGGAATGCGATCTGTTAATAGCCATCGGAGCCAGATTTTCTGACCGCGTGACCGGTAATGCGAAAAAATTTGCCAGAAATGCAAAAATTCTTCATATTGATATCGATCCTGCCGAGATTAACAAAAATGTAGCCGCCCATTATAGTATCATAGGAGACATAAAGGAAGTGCTTGGAATCTTAAATAGCAGGATTGACCGGCAAAATCATAAGGAATGGGTAGAGCATATCATTGCCCTGAGCAAAAAGCATCCGCTAAAGTATCATGAGGAAATTCTGACGGGACCGTATATACTGGAGAAATTATACGAGGTAACGGGCGGAGATGCGATAATCACAACGGAAGTGGGACAGCATCAGATGTGGCCGGCCCAGTTCTTCCGGTATAAACTGCCCAGAACCTTCATTACCTCCGGAGGTTTGGGGACCATGGGCTTCGGACTGGGCGCCTGTATCGGGGCAAAGATCGGCATGCCTGATAAAACCGTTATCAATATCGCAGGCGACGGATGCTTCCGGATGAATATGCATGAGATAGCCACAGCCACCCGCTATGATATACCGATTATCGAGATCATCTTTAATAATCATGTATTAGGCATGGTACGTCAATGGCAGACCCTGTTCTATGAAAAGAGATATTCGAATACGAATCTTACAGATAAGGTTGATTTTGTAAAGCTTGGGGAAGCCATGGGAGCCAAATCCTACCGTATTACTAAGAAGGAAGAGGTAGAGCCGGTTCTCAGGGAAGCAATCGCGCTTAAGGCTCCCGTACTGATCGAATGCATCATAGACAGTGATGATAAGGTATGGCCGATGGTTGCTCCGGGTGCGGCTATTGAAGAGGTATTTACGGAAGAAGACATTAAGAAATAATGGGATCATGAATAATAACAGACAATAAGACTTCATGCTATTGGTATCTCCGAACGATTAAATCAATAGCATGAGGTTTTGTTCAATGCATATTGTTAAGATATGCATTTGTGCAAATTGTCAAGATATGCATCTGTGCATATTGTTAAGATATGCATCTGTGCATATTGTTAAGATATGTATTTGTGTATATTGTTAAGATATACTTTTGTATATATTGGCAGAGATTTGCATTTATGTTATTAATTTATAGACAGTAATATTGACAAAAAAATAACAGGGTCTTATAATAATTTTTATACTTTATTAAGGTAAAGCTGTAAAATGCAACAAGCAGATTAATATTATCACAATGACGTGATATATTTTAAGGGAGGAAGATATCGTGGGAAGAATTTATAATTTCTCGGCAGGACCGGCGATGTTACCGGAAGAAGTACTGAAAGAAGCGGCAGAGGAAATGCTTAATTACAGGGGATGCGGAATGTCAGTCATGGAGATGAGCCACAGATCCAAGGTATATGAGGCTATTATCCAGGAAGCGGAAAAGGATTTAAGAGAATTAATGAATATTCCGGATAATTATAAGGTGCTCTTCCTGCAGGGCGGTGCATCCCTTCAGTTTGCCATGATCCCAATGAATCTGATGAAGAACAGGGTGGCTGATTACATAATAACCGGACAATGGGCAAAGAAAGCTTATCAGGAGGCCAGGATCTATGGAACCGCCAATGCGATTGCTTCTTCTGCCGATAAGACCTTCTCCTATATCCCGGACTGCTCGGATCTTCCTATTTCCGAGAATGCGGACTACGTATATATCTGTGAGAACAATACCATCTACGGAACCAAGTTTAAAAAATTACCCGACACCAAGGGCAAGCTTCTGGTAGCCGATGTATCCTCCTGCTTTTTATCCGAGCCGGTTGATGTTGCCAAATACGGGATTATCTATGGAGGAGTTCAGAAGAATATCGGTCCCGCCGGTGTGGTTATCGTTATCATCCGTGAGGATCTGATAACTGAGGATACCCTTCCCGGAACCCCAACCATGATGAAATATAAAATTCATGCAGACGAGAAATCCCTTTATAATACTCCTCCCGCTTATGGCATCTATATCTGCGGCAAGGTATTTAAATGGATTAAGAACAGAGGCGGATTGGACGCCATGAAAGCCCATAATGAGAAAAAGGCGGCAATTCTGTACGACTTCCTGGACCAAAGCAGGATGTTCCGCGGCACGGTGGTTAAGGAGGACCGCTCCTTAATGAATGTTCCGTTTGTTACAGGGAATGAAGAACTGGATGCAAAGTTTGTGAAGGAAGCGAAGGCGGCAGGCTTCGAGAATCTGAAAGGGCACAGGACCGTAGGCGGTATGAGAGCTTCCATCTATAATGCCATGCCGATCGAGGGCGTTGAAAAGCTGGTGGAATTCATGAAGGAGTTCGAAGCCGCAAACCTGAAGGAGTAGCGGATCAATCATGGATAAGTACAATATGAACCAAAGCGCGGAGCACTTGGGTTCCTGATCCGTTTTATCAATATATAGCCGCGGAGGACGGCAGAATGGAGTATCGGATATGAAGTATAACTGTCTCAATCCCATTGCAGAGATTGGTCTGGATAAATTTACCGGACAATATGAAAAAGCAGAGGACATAAAAGCTGCGGACATAGTTCTGGTCCGAAGTGCAGCCATGCATGATATGGAATTCGGCGATAACTTAAAAGCCATAGCCAGAGCCGGAGCAGGAGTGAATAATATACCGCTGGAAAAATGTGCGGAGCAGGGCATCGTGGTATTCAATACCCCGGGCGCCAATGCCAATGGCGTGAAGGAACTGGTAATCACCGGATTAATGCTGGCATCCCGTGACATCATCGGCGGTGTTAACTGGGTCCGTACGATAAAAGAGGATCCTTCGGTAGCAAAGCTGGTCGAAAAGGGAAAAGGTAAGTTTGCCGGTAAGGAGATCATGGGTAAAAAGCTTGGCGTTATCGGTCTGGGAGCCATCGGTGTATTGGTTGCCAATGCGGCAAACCGTCTCGGAATGCAGGTATATGGTTATGATCCGTTCATCTCCGTTGAGCATGCCTGGAATCTGTCCCGTGATATTATTCATGTAAAGACCCGGGATGAAATCTACAGAGAATGCGATTACATCACAGTACATACACCGCTCATAGAAGATACGGATCCCAGTGTAAATACCAGGGAAATGATCAATGGCGATACCCTGGCTAAGATGAAGGACGGTGTGATTCTCCTTAATTTTGCAAGGGATCTTTTGGTAAATGACGAGTCGATAGAGACAGCCCTGCGTACAGGTAAGGTGGCAAAATATGTGACTGATTTTCCCAATGAACGGACGGCAAATATGGAGGGAGTCATAGCGATCCCGCATCTTGGAGCATCCACCGAAGAATCCGAGGATAACTGTGCGGTAATGGCTGTGAAGCAGCTCATGGATTATATGGAGAACGGCAACATCAAAAATTCCGTTAATTATCCGAACTGTGATGCGGGTTACTGTACAACTGCCGGACGTATCACCATCTGCCACAGGAATATCCCTAACATGTTGGCCCAGTTTACCGGAGCAATCTCCGCCTGTAATCTTAATATCAGCGATCTTGTGAATAAATCAAGAGGTGATTATGCCTATACGGTTCTTGACGTTGAGACACAGATCTGCAAAGAAGTCGTCGGCAGAATCGCAGCGATTGACGGAGTACTAAAGGTCCGGATTGTCAAGTAAATAACTGTATGATGAAGGATAAGAGCAGTGCGGACGAACAGCACTGCTCTTATGTTCAAATAGATGAAACAAATAGAACGGGAGAAAAAAATATGGCTGTAATAAAATCATTTGTCTGTATCCGCCCGAATGCAGCGGTTGCTCACAGAGTTGCCGCCCTGCCTTACGATGTCTATAACCGCAGGGAGGCGAAACAGGAGGTTATGCGGGAGCCGTTGTCTTTTTTGAAGGTGGACCGGGCGGAGACATTACTGCCGGATGAGGTGGATACCTATGATCCCGCAGTGTATGTAAAAGCGAAGGAACAGCTTGAGGGTATGATTCTTGACGGAACCTTGATAAAGGAGAAGCGGGAGTATTTTTATATCTACGAACTTATCATGGAGGGGCGTTCCCAGACGGGTCTCGTTGCCTGTGCTTCCATCGATGATTATCTGGATAATGTAATAAAGAAGCATGAGAATACCAGGGAAGAGAAGGAGCTGGACCGCATTAACCATGTGGATATCTGTGACTCCCATACAGGTCCCATATTCCTGGCATATCGTGCGCATCCGGTAATTAATGAGGTGATTGCGGCCGTTAAGATGGAAGCTCCCCTCTATCATTTTAATTCTGCTGACGGTATCACCCATAACGTATGGAAGATTGCCGGTGACCGGCAGGCTCAGGCAGTAAGGGATGCTTTTGCAGAGATCGGCAGCATCTATATCGCTGACGGACATCACAGAGCAGCCTCTGCGGTAAAGGTAGGCCTCGCAAGAAGGCAGAAAAATCCCGGTTATACGGGACAAGAAGGGTTTAATTATTTCCTGTCGGTTTTATTTCCCCATGACCAGCTTATGATCATGCCTTATAACCGCGCGGTTAGGGATCTGAACGGAATGACCGGGGCAGAATTTCTAAATAAAATAGAGAAGAATTTTACCGTTGGAAAGCAAGGTCATAAACCATATGCTCCGGATACCAAGGCGGACTTCGGTATGTATCTGGATAAGGAATGGTATTCACTAAGCGCCAGGCAGGAGATCATAAATCCTAAGGATCCTGTTGCGGCACTTGATGTATCGCTTCTTCAGGACCATCTGCTGGGACCGGTGCTTGGCATTGAAGACCCCAGGATTGACAAAAGAATTGATTTTATAGGAGGAATCCGCGGCCTGAAGGAGCTGGAGAGGCGTGTCGGTGAGGATATGGCTGTCGCCTTCTCCATGTATCCGACCTCCATTAACGAGCTTTTTGACGTATCCGATGCCGGTAAGCTGATGCCCCCCAAGTCCACCTGGTTTGAACCGAAGCTGCGCAGCGGATTGTTCATTCATAAGCTGTCATAGGCAAAGATTTTTATCCATTTTGTTTGGCATAATATGACGAATATGGTATAATGTCGACAGACATTATACTGGCGCTCAGCAAAGCGAGTGTGCATCATCGGCACAAAGTGCCGATACCATATGAGCTTGCGGATATGGTATAATTTCTGCGTATGAGAAGATGAGTTGTACAAATCTTCCACTTACTAAAGTATTTTTATCATAAGGAGGTACACTACATATGGCAAGTTTAAGAGGAACGAAGACCCTGGAAAACTTAATGAAATCCTTCGCCGGAGAGTCACAGGCAAGAATGCGGTACACTTATTTTGCTTCTGCCGCAGGGAAAGAGGGCTATAAGCAGATCCAGAATATCTTCCTGGAGACCGCAGAGAATGAGAAGGAGCACGCGAAGGTATTTATGAAGCTGGCCTTAGAGCATCTGGACGGTGAGAATCCGGCGCCCGTTGAGATCAATGCCACTTATCCCTTTGCATATGGTGATACGGTTGCGAATCTGAAAGCGGCGGCAGCAGGTGAGCATGAGGAATGGGAACTGGATTATCCTGCATTCGCACAGACTGCAAAGGAGGAGGGCTTCCCTGATATTGCGGCGCGCTATCTCCTGATTGCCAAAGTTGAGAAGCATCATGAAGAAAGATATTTAAAGCTTCTTGAGAATATCGAGAACGGCACCGTATTTAAGAAGGACGGCAAGGTCTTCTGGAAATGTCTGAATTGCGGCCATATCCATGAGGGAGACGGGGCACCGGCATTATGTCCTGCCTGTCGGCATCCGAAAGACTATTTCCAGCTGCTGGATGATTGCTTCTAAAGAGGTCGGGAATATATAGCGAGATAATTTCGCAGCTGTTTATGATGAACAGGCTGCGAAATTTTTTGTATATTAATTCCAATAACGTTTATCAATCCGTGCCGGATTAGGTTCTGCACCGATAAGCACCCGGTCTTTTTATAATTATTTCACTTTCTTTAGATTGGACAATGTGGTAAAATGATAAAAAATAGTGATGCTTCAGTCACAAATAAAATTCTTTAGGAGATGAAATATGGGGCGTTTTTTTAATGTGGACAATGGTTTTTTCACATTCCTCAGCAAGGTGTGTGATATTATATTCTTAAGTGTCGTTTATTTCTTTTTATGCCTTACGATTGTTTCCATCGGTCCGGCAACCACCGCCATGTATTATGCGACGGTAAAGGTAATACGCAGGGAAAGGGGCTACCTGTTCCGGGAATTCTTTAAGTCCTTTAAATTGAATTTCAAGCGGGGTGCAATTGTCGGGGTGGTTTTAACAATCATGGCTGCGATACTGGTGGTTGATTTAATTACGGCCTGGGCTTCCTTGTCGGGACAGACCTCCAGTTCCATATGGTTTGGCATCTATGTGGCGATTTCAGTGATTGTTGCCGGTTTTTCAATATATGTATTCCCTGTGCTGTCCAGATTTGAGCTTACCGTGAAGCAGTTAGTGAAGACGGTTTTCTTTATCTCCATGAGGCATCTTCCCTCCACTGTCTGTATGCTGATCATCACGGCTGCAGGTATTCTGGGGTGTCTTTTTGTTCCGCTGCTGATATTTGCCGTACCCGCTACGGTGACCTTCCT
Organism: Bacillota bacterium; assembly: GCA_023424995.1. Classification (GTDB taxonomy): domain Bacteria; phylum Bacillota; class Clostridia; order Lachnospirales; family Lachnospiraceae; genus Mobilitalea. The sequence continues at coordinate 30,853 of JAFADH010000020.1, forward strand.
TAACTCCTTCCTTATGGAACGGATTTTGAAGAAATACATGCCGAAATCTGAGAATACGGAGGAGAATATCACGAAAGATGAGTGGTATTTGGAATAGTTGTAAGTATTTAGTATAAACCGCATGGTTATTAGGAACACTTTCAGTTATTTTTCATAAAAAATATAAAGAGTGAAAAAAAAACTTTTCTTTTTAACGGAAACGTGATATATACTATATATAATAATTCTAAGTGTGGAGCGATGGTGTTCTCAAAAGATGTTTTTGAGGACACCTTTTTTACATTGGAAGTTTTATCCTTTGTATTGAAATTATATTGAAATAGCGAGAGGAGAAGTGTTATGTCTGAGAAATTAACTGAGTTATTTGGAACCGACGTATTTAATGATTCAGCCATGGTAGAGCGTCTGCCTAAGAAAACCTATGCAGCACTCAAGAAAACAATCGAGAATGGAGAGGATCTTGATCCGGCCGTAGCGGAAGTTGTGGCTAATGCAATGAAGGATTGGGCAATCGAAAGAGGCGCAACCCATTATACGCACTGGTTCCAGCCCATGACAGGCATTACGGCAGAGAAGCATGATTCCTTTATCAATCCTACCTCCGATGGTAAGGTTATTATGGAGTTTTCAGGAAAAGAATTGATTAAAGGTGAACCGGATGCATCTTCTTTCCCTTCCGGCGGTCTCAGAGCTACTTTCGAAGCAAGAGGATATACAGCCTGGGATTGTACATCTCCCGCATTCTTAAGAGAAGATGCGGCAGGCGTTACTCTTTGTATTCCTACCGCGTTCTGTTCCTACACCGGAGAGGCTTTGGATATGAAGACTCCGCTGCTTCGTTCCATGGAAGCGCTCAGCACCCAGGCAGTACGTATCTTAAAATTGTTTGGTCATTCTGATGTTACCAAGGTTACTACCTCCGTTGGTCCCGAGCAGGAGTACTTTATTGTAGATAAAGCAAAATACCTTAAGAGAGATGACCTGATTTTCACCGGCAGGACTTTATTCGGCGCCATGCCTCCCAAGGGTCAGGAATTAGAGGATCACTATTTCGGCAGTATAAAGGAAAGAATCGCTGCTTACATGAAGGAATTAAACATCGAACTGTGGAAGCTTGGCGTAACAGCCAAGACACAGCATAACGAGGTTGCTCCCGCACAGCACGAGTTGGCTCCCATCTATGCTACCACCAATATAGCTACCGACCACAATCAGCTGGTTATGGAGACCATGAAGAAGGTTGCCAACCGCCATGGGCTTGCCTGCCTGCTTCATGAGAAGCCCTTTGCCGGTGTTAACGGCTCCGGTAAGCACAATAACTGGTCCATGGGCACCAATACAGGCAAGAACTTATTAGATCCCGGCAAGACACCTCATGACAATGTTCAGTTCCTGCTTTTCCTGGCAGCAGTATTAAAAGCGGTTGATCTTCATGCGGATTTACTGCGCGTGTCGGCAGCCAACCCCGGCAATGATCACAGATTAGGCGCCAATGAGGCTCCTCCGGCAATTATCTCCGTATTCGTGGGAGAGCAGTTACAGGATGTTATTACCCAGCTGGTTGAGACCGGTGAAGCTAAGAAGAGCAAGGATGGCGGTAAGCTGAGTATCGGTGTAACCACACTTCCTACCCTGCCGAAGGATGCTACCGACAGAAACCGTACGTCACCCTTCGCATTTACCGGCAATAAGTTCGAGTTCCGTATGGTTGCTTCATCCGCATCCATCGCCACTCCCAACACCGTTCTGAATGCAATTGTTGCAGACGTGCTGAGCGATATTGCCGATGAATTAGAGAAAGCGGATGATTTTGATCTTGCTGTGCATGATTTGATTAAGAAGACATTAACAGATCATCAGAAGGTCATCTTCAATGGCAACGGCTATACCGATGAATGGGTTGAAGAAGCGGCGAGGAGAGGACTTCCGAATATTAAGTCCATGGTTGAATCCATTCCTTATCTGGTTACTGATAAATCAGTTAAATTGTTTGAGAAGCATAATATCCTCTCGAAGATTGAGCTTCATTCCCGTGCGGAGATTATGTATGAGTCCTATGCCAAGGCAATCAACATCGAAGCCTTAACGATGGCATCCATGGCTCAGACCAAGTTCATCCCCGCAGTAATCAAATATACCAAGCAGCTTGCAGATTCCATCAATGCCGTTAAGGCAGCAGTTCCGGATGCGGACGTAAGCGTCCAGACATCGCTCCTGACCGATATATCCTCTCTTCTTGCCAAGGCTCAGGCTGCAGTTATCAAGGTACAGGCGGCCGATGCGAAAGCCAGTGCACAGGGAGAAGCGGAAGAAGCCGCAAAGATATTCCGCAATGAAGTTTTTCCTGCTATGGAAGAGCTCAGAGCGCCCATTGATGAGCTGGAGGTATTGGTGGCTAAGGAATTATGGCCGGTTCCTACCTACGGCGATCTGTTATTCGAGGTATAAGCCGTATATTTAAATTGATATTCATGGAGCTGCCCTGTTTTTCACAGGGCAGCTTTTGTCGTATATGACAGTTTGTGTAAGAAATATGGGAATTGTGGCAGTCTGTTAATGAATTGTTAACAAAAATTTCATTGACATAAAAGGGATTTTCCTATATATTTTGATTATCAAAATATTTGCAATACAAAGCAAATAATTGGGAGAGAATGGATGAAAGAAAAACTGGTTCAGATTAATAGAATGCTGGTTGAGGTCTATGATGATGTAAACCGCATCGAGGAGTATTCCATAAAAAGCGGTGAATTCAGTGACTTATCGATTACTGAGATTCATACAATTGAAGCTGTTGGATTATATGGATCCAAGACCATGTCTGAAATTGCATCTGAGCTTAAGATAACCATGGGTACCCTGACCATTGCAGTGGATAAACTTATTCGAAAGGGATATCTGGAGCGGAGCAGAAGTGAATCCGACCGGCGGATTGTTAATATAAATCTTACAAAAAGAGGAAAGCTTGCTTACCGGATTCATGAAAAATTCCATCTGGATATGGTAAAGGCAGTGCTTATGGATTTTACCGCTGAGGAAGAGGAAATACTGCTGAATGCACTTGGCAAGCTGAATAAGCATCTGAAAGATATTTATATGATTTTATAATAACCCGAAGCAGCCTTTCATTATAGATAGTATAGAAGCTCAGGAGGACTCTGACATGAGACATGCGACAATCATCGGCACTGGCAGTTATCTGCCTGATCATGTTATAACCAATGACGATATGGCTAAGATTGTAGATACCAGTGACGAATGGATTGCACCAAGGACCGGAATTAGAGAGAGAAGAATCTCCACCGGAGAGAATACCTCGGATTTAGCTTACCGGGCGGCAGCGCGGGCATTGCATAATGCAGGTATAGCTGCAGCAGAACTGGATTTAATTATATGTGCCACCATAACGCCGGATTCCTTTATGCCCTCCACGGCCTGCATGGTTCAGGAGAAACTTGGTGCCGATAAAGCGGCTGCCTTTGACCTGACAGCGGCATGTACCGGGATGGTTTATGCTATGGCAATAGCGAATTCCTTTATCCAAAGCGGAATGTATACCAATATTCTGGTTATTGGAGCGGAGACCTTATCAAAGGTCTTGGATTGGTCGGACCGAACAACCTGCGTGTTATTCGGTGATGGCGCAGGTGCAGTTATTGTATCCGCCTCCGATGCGGGACCGGGCATTTTGTCCTTTCATCTGGTAAGTGACGGCAGTAAGCAGGATTTCCTTTGTTTACCCGCGGTAGAGCTGGGGAATCCCTTTGTGAGAAGAGAAAAGGAGAAATTCCTTCCCTCCATCTCCATGAAGGGTCAGGAGGTATTCAAGTTCGCCATAAGAAGCATCACGGAGCTGGTAAGAATCGTATTATTAAAAGCGGAGTTACCTGAGGATGAGATAAAGTATATTGTGGCACATCAGGCAAATCTTAAAATCATCGAAGGTGCGGCGAAGTCTTTAGGATTACCGATAGAGAAATTCTACGTTAATATTGACAGGTATGGCAACACCTCAGCTGCCACCATAGGGATTGCCCTGGATGAGATGGTTCAAAACGGAAGTCTCCAGGCCGGAGATAAAATCATTCTGGTCGGTTTTGGCGGCGGGATGACCAGCGGAGCGATACTCATAGAGTGGAGTTAGATATCTGATCTGTTCACATTATGTATACGCTTAACCTGCCATACTGATTTCCATATTTTAGGGAAAACTATATATATGTTAAAATAACTGTAGATGGCAGCTTTAAATTTAATATTTGAGAGGCAAAACCTCTTATAATATAAACAGCAGGAGGAGAAATCCGCCTGAAAAGAAAACCAAAGGAGGAGAGATCCTTCCGATACAAACCCATAGGAGGCTAAACCCCCCTGAAACAAACCCGTAGGAGGCAAAAGCTTCTGAAAACAAACCTGTAGGAGGCAAAAGCCTCTGAAACGCAAAACCCGCAGGAGGTAAAACCTCCGAAATGCAAAACCCGCAGGAGGTAAAACCTCTGAAATGCACAACCCGTAGGAGGTAAAACCTCCGAAATGCAAAACTCATAGGAGGCAGAAGCCTCCGAAATACAAAACTTATAGGAGGCTTATATAATGGATATTAACAAAATTAAAGAAGTAGTAGCAGAGCAATTGGGAGTTGATGTAGCAGAACTGACCGCCGAGACATCCTTAAAGGATGACTTAAATGCAGATTCCCTGGATTTATTCCAGATCATCATGTCCTTGGAAGAAGCATTCGGTATCGAAATTCCTACCGAGGATACGGAAAGCATCGCTACTATCGGCGATATTGAAAAGTATCTGGCTAAGAGAAGCGAAGAATAATCAATCGTATAAGAAAAGTGCTTTATTACACCAGGGAGGATACTAATCCTCCCCGAAAGCATAGGAATAAAATGTTTATGACTGGAGGATAGCCCCGCATAGAAAGTACGGAGGCAAAATCCTCCATAAAAGACATGTGGAGGATAGATATCCTATCACAATAAGATGTGTGAAGGATAAACCCTCCGCATGAGATGTGTGAAGGATAAACCCTTCGCATGAGATATGTGAAGGATAAACCCTTCGCATGATATATGTGGAGGATAAACCCTTCGCATGAGATGTGTGAAGGATAAACCTTTCGCATGAGATGTGTGAAGGATAAACCCTTCGCATGAGATATGTGAAGGATCAATCCTTCGCATAAGATGTGTGG
>JAFADH010000253.1 GCA_023424995.1 Bacillota bacterium
TCCCAGTACATAACTCACAAGACTGATATTATAGAGCACCGGAGTACCCGGCCTTGCTTTCGGATAATTGCTGCCGGGCAACCATAAAGCTGCTGCCGAAAGTCCGGCTTCATTTATTCCGTCCAGATAAGTTACTGCAGTAAGATTATACAGGTTCGCCGTCAAACCAATAAATCCGTACTTGTTTTTCCATTTTATCTCATCCGGCAAAGCTACCTTCGGAAATGCCTGCTGTCGGGGGACAAATTTTACGGTCGTCGGTATTGCTTTCCCAAAATCCAACGTTCGTGCAGAAATCAAAGCGTCATCTTTTGTCTTTCTGGAAATAGATATATTAGTGCACATATTTTCTCCTATCTCCTCATTGACTCTCTCATGTTTAATATATGCATGGGGGATTATTATAATAACATCATAAGCCGGCAAATACCGGGGTTAGCTTCGCAGCTCTTTATCTTCCGATCCAATGTTCTGCAAGGTATTTTGCTGCTTCTTATCCAAATACTATATTCCACCATTTCAATTTTTTTGCTATAATAATAAATGATGTTAAATATTACAAAGGAGAGTATTGATGTATTTGTTACTAAATATATCATACAAGAAAAAATATGTTGATTAAATGTAGTTCCTGCGATTTTGAATATGTCGGTAATTATTGCCCTAACTGTGGTGTACCCGCAGACATCGGCAGGGCAAATCCTGCTGAGGGCTCCATAGGTAAAAGGGAGACACGTAAAGATGTTCTTTTTGTGGTTTTATGCCTGCTGGGATTTTTAATTGGATTATATGCATTTATTGTCGGAACAATAAACTTTAGATTTAACAAAATACAGCAAGAGCTACTCGCTTCTATTAATATATCCGAACAAGCGTTACCGGAAGAGACAGGGGAAATAATCATTACTAAAAATGAAGAAGTTCCGATAGCTTTAGAGGAATTAATAACTGTTCCGGATCAATATGAATTTGTACTTCGTAATATATCCTTTTCAAAAAAGGTCGTTCCGCCGAATGCAAAGGATTATTATACATATTATGAGGCAAAGAATCCTGATTTAATATATTTAGATATTGTATTAGATTATAAAAATCTCGACAGCACTGATGTTATGGCCGATGAAACCGCAATTGTTAAAATAATTTATGATGATAAATATGAATATTCTACCTTCTCAATTATTGAAGAAGATAATGGGAGCAATTTTACATATACTAACATTACGGCTGTTAATCCTCTTAAAACTGAAACAATACATTTCTTAAGCGATGTTCCAAATGAGGTTGAGAGCAGCAAGGGCAGTGTGAAAGTACTTCTAAGAATAAACAATATTGACTACATATATTCTGTCAAGTAATAAAAACCACCCCTGCCGCAGACTGAGACGGCTCAGCATATGGTTATAAAGCATATTTTTACTTCAGTAAGATTATAAAGGACGGAAGGCTTATCCCACGAGAATACCCCATCGAAATACAAAGCTGTAGTATAAAGAGTTCCCATAAATAAAAGGGGCTACTATGCCGTTATCCATAAACTTCACCCGCCGGGAAGCTTTTGAATAGCCTTGTAGCCCCTCTTACTCATCCTTTATCTCTGATTTAACAGCTTAAGTCCTGCTGCTTCGGTCTGATTCTTATGTCCGATTCGATTCTTATGTTTTATTCTTATGTTTTATTTATTCTTATGTTTTATTCTTTATAACGTCTTACTTTTTCATATAAGCATTTATACACGATTATTGTTCCAGCTACCTTTTACGCCATACCTTCCGTTTTACGTTTTACCTGTCTCTTTTTCCTCTGGTTTTTATCCTTCTATGGGTTGCTTTCATGGGCTTCCCCTCGGATAAATCCCAGTAAGAGTCAAGAAGGCTGTATTATCCTGTCTTACTTCAGTTCACTCTTGTAAGATACCACTTCTGCGCATCCGTGCCGTTGTCAGTCCATTGCTGCACCACTGCTCCGTCCGCCGTGGACGAATTGGACACATCCATTGCTAATCCGCTGGCCTTTGATATCAGCTTGTAATATCCTCCGCCCACATCGATGATCTGCCACCGCTGGGCGTCGTTCCCATTGTCATAGCACTGCTGAAGCTGCACCCCCCTCTCGGTGGACGCATAGGGTACATCCAGAAGCTTTCCGCTGTGGACCGCAGTCAGTTTGTAATACCCGCCTCCCATATCATCGATCCGGAACCGTTGGTTATTGGCACTGTAATTGGTCCATTGCTGCATCTTGGCGCCGTCGTCATAGGAAGCATCCTTGACGTCCAGTACCTTACCGCTGCATTTGGCTGTCAGTGTATAGATTCCTCCGCTGACAATATTCGGCGAAGACTGTCCCTGGTATACCCTGACATAATCAACCAGCATCTGGGACGGGAACGGCGTCTGACTGTTAGGGCTTCCCGGCCAGTTTCCGCCCACTGCAAGATTCAGCAGGATAAAGAAGGATTTCTGGAATTCCTCTGTTCCTCCCGTTCCATTTTGTATATAGAATTCATTAAACTGCACACCGTCTACAAACCATCTGATGTAACTTGAGTCCCATTCAATGGCATAGGTATGGAACTGCGAGAAATCAAGTGAACCCGATGTCCGGCCGTATTGGGCATATCCATTGGAATCCCAGTGAACGGTGCCATTGACATAGGAATTGTGGTTAACACGCTCCATTATGTCGATCTCGCCGCATCTTGGCCAGCCAACGCTGGTAATATTATCTCCCAGCATCCAGAAAGCAGGCCACAAGCCTTGTCCGGAGGGCAGCTTTATCCTGGCTTCTATTCTGCCGTAGGTAAAGCTCTTAAGACCCTGGGTCTTAATTCTGGCAGAGGTATAGTTCATACCTCCGTAGGATTCCCTCTGAGCTGTTATAACCAAATTGCCGCCCGATACCGAAAGATTTTGAGAACGGCTGGTATAATACTGCAGCTCGTTATTTCCCCAGCCTCCGCTGCCTGTCCCGATTTCTGCCGTCCAGTTGGAGGTATTCAGACTGCTTCCGTTAAACTCATCGCTCCATACAAGAGTCCAATTCGTTGCTGCCTCTGACGGAACAGACATAGACGGCAGCCAGAATATCATTAGAGCCAAAACCAGTAACACACTTATTAACTTCCTTTTCCTCATCATATATAATCTCCTTATCATTTATTATTTCAGACCATGCCGCGCGATCATGATCTTGAAACCTTTTAATTTCGGAAAATGGCAGTTCTTATGTCCTGATATGATGTATGTCCTCCCTGTAATATTATTTTAGTATAATTTTTACATTTTGTAAATATTTCCTTTGGCCTACAAAAACCCCGCTCTTGTTCTGCGGCAGTCTGAAAAAGTATCCTGTATAATCACCCGGTCATATCGTATCCAGCCGGTTTTGCCGCACCCCCTTATAACAAGTACGGCATATCCCTGCCGCGGGCCTAAAAATGCCCTTTGATCGACAATTCCTGGTTGGAGCTCTCGTAGCAGAATAATTGTGTCCTCGTATCCTCATCCCAATAATAATCTACCGGAACCTGCCTGCCTTCCTCATCCTCGGCTTCCAGGAGCACAACCGGCCCGGGAAGGCGGATTCTCATGAATGCCATCAGTTTATCCGCCGCTTTTACCTTCATGGAAAAACCGGTTGCGCCCGTGTCAGGCTCCAACGAGAATATCCGCGCGGAACAGCCGATCACCCGCCAGTCTTCTCCTTCGATTTTAGAAAAATCAAATAATATGGTACTCTCATCCCTGCATAAGCTTTTTTCTCTTATAATTGCATAGTCTCCCGTAAGCATATCCGCAAAAAGTCCCGTAAAGCCATGGGTATCCTCTGGTATATCTTCTTCGCTTCCGTCCATCACTGCGGAAATAATATAAGGGCCTCTGTGCAGCGTCAGCTGATTGCCGAACCTCCAATCCGTGCCTCCAAGCTTCAACAGCTCCTTCATGCGGGAACGGTATTCTCCCGCAAGCTCCGGTGTCAGACAAAGTCTGGCCGGCGATATGTTCCAAACCATCACGCGTCCGCTGCCTGCTTTGAAAATACCGTCCTGCGGTGCCGCGGATAACTCCAGCAGCTCAAACAAATGCTCCGCGGGATTATGATATCCTCCTTTTCCGCCAGGGGACAGGGATGGCCGGTTCCACCAGCCGTCAACCCCATGATAGGGATCGCTGCCGTCTCCGATATACATAAGGGCGCCGCCGTTCTTTACCCAGACTGCCAGGGCATTGTTGACATCCGGGGCTTCGGGCTTCATATATTCATAGCTTAAAACAAGCGTCCGATAATCGTCAAAGTATCCCGGATACCTCCTGATATTATCCAAAAGCACAGGCCGTACCGGAAGCCCGTATTTTAACAGGGGCATTGCCATACCGAAGAAATTGGGGAAGGTACCGCTTTGGATAAAGCTCTGATAAAGGTCCGGATCTCCCGCCACCTTTTCCATCAGAGCACGGCTTTCTCCCGAGCAGTCCTCCCCGGCATGCATCCTGTCCTTTAAAGCCTCCATCGCATGCTCCAGCTCCGCCGCCTTTTTCTCCGTGATGATTCCGTCGGGATAGCTTCTTTGGAACATTCCGGAGTCCGACATCAGGATGCCGATTTCCTCCTTGCTTCCCTCGAAGGCATATTCCGGCTGGTCCATGTCACCGAACAGCTGCGTCATACTGTTCAGCAGTGTGGCATATTCCGGAGGGATCGCCTTTGCTCCCGGCATATTCCGGGTCGGTACCGTCCCGGCGGCAACGCCTGCCTTGCGCGGAAATACCCCGTCAAATACCCTCCTCGGCCACGGACAGATCTCATAATTGCAGACGCCCGGATGCAGGAGGGAGGCAACCGCTGTCTTTAAGTAGTTATAACGGTAATCCTCCCAGGTATACTCCGGATTGTCCTCTATGGGATCATGAAGGAACCACATCCTTTTTCCGGTGCCCTTTATCAGCTCCTGCATAATACCGTATTCCAGAAATGCGGTTTCAAAGGTCCGCTCCTTCACCACGCCTTCATAGACATTTGCCGGACGGCTGGTTCCGGTCCAGACCTGCGCGATATATCCGTCTACAGCCGGTATCCCGATCAGGGCGCCTTCCGGGCTGATGATTTTCCACTGGGTGTAATTGAGCAGGCTGTGGGTAGGAACATAGAATCTGAGGACCCGGCCGTACTTCGTAACGGCATATTCCTTTAAAGCATCTCCGACCCGGCCTAAGGTCCTGGCATACAGATACGCCTTCAGCTTCGAAGCCTTATATCTTGCATCCAGGCTGCTATGGGGAGCTCTCCAGGGTTCTCTGTAATACAGCAGATATTCTCTCTGAAAGGCCTCCGAATATCCCCCACGGTCCCAAAATTCCGGTTCCTCCATATGGACCGCCTCTACTCCCGCGTCCACAGCGATCTTAAGCTTTTGTATAAGGTACTGCGCAAAGGCTATGGTCGGCGACAGATAGGGGACCTCTTTACCGTGCTTGATCTGCTTGCCGTGACGATCCGTCTGACTCTCGTCCCAATGATTTCTTCCGTCATATTTTCCGTACAGGTAATCCTGATACTCTCCCCAGGCGATACCCGTCATCAGGTGCACCGCATATCCTTTCTCCCTGAATTTTTGCACCCTTTCAGGCATGGTGGCATCAATACCGTATACCATTACAAAATCACATTGAATATCTATATTCGGCTGCCAGAATGCAGCCTCCTGATATCCCGTCAGCTCCTGGGAGCGTTCTCTAATATATGCCATATCATTCTTCCGGTCCTTTCCGTTATTTTGTGTCCCCGCAGGGAGTAAATATACCTCATAGGCATAAGGGGAGCTGCATGTATCTACAACTCCCCTTATGCCTTTCTTTATGCCGCTGCTTAATTAATCCATGATATCATCCCTGGAATTGGCGCATTCCGTCACATACTTCAGATAATCCTTAAAAATCCCGTTTTCCTGCGTTAATATATAGTTCTGGTAATCCTCCAGGATAGAACGCGCTTTTTCCTCTGTTTCCGCAAAATAAGCACGCTGCTCATAATCCGTCATGGTAGTGCCTTCGAATGCGAATTTCTTTACGGTATCGTAACTCTCATAATTAACGACAAGCCCTTCCAACGGATATCCGTTCACTCGTTCTACCGGACGCGCCATTTTATATTCCACCATCTCCGGCGGTGCCGCGTCCGCGTCTCCCGCATTGATCTCACCCCACCAGGTGAAGCGCTTATCAGCCTGCAGGGTACGGCCTAAGATATAACCGATGCCCTTTTCACGGAGCTCGTCATCAACAGAGGAATCTCCCGCCGCCTTTCTCTCTAACAGGTCACTGTTCAGACGCGGCTGTCCGCCGGCATTCAGGGTATAGGTATCCCCTTCAATCCCGTACTGGCATAAACGGGCTCCTTCCTCGCTGTTGACATAATCAAGAAATGTCAAAGCAGCCTCGATGTTGGAGCAGGTGGTAGGGAATATAATCGCAGGGGAGCCCGCGCGTCCGTTCTGCTCCAGCTGTACCAGCGGCTGCCCGTCCTTATAGGTCATCGGTCCCACCGGAACATAACGCAGCTCCGGGCGGGCGCTGTACAGGCCGGTAAGCTTTGTGGAATTAATTATGGAGCCGTATTGAGCCGCCGCAAATAACGCCGTACCGTTGCCGACCTTTTCGTCTGCCTGAGCATCCGAATGCTTAAAGCACTCTACATCCAGCAATCCCTGATTCACAAGCTTCCAGGTAAAAAGACCCCTTTGGATCCAGTCCTTTGTCAAGGGTATGTAATTATAAGTACCGTCCGCCTGCTTCATATAATTACTGAATTTCTTACTGGAAAGATTAATGGAATATTGTGAGCTGTCCCAGCCGTTGTGGTAGGTGGTGGCAACGATACAGTCATTCCCGTTGACATCCTTAAATCCGTACTCCTTCGCTTTCACCATAAAATCATATAAATCATCGGCCGTCTTGATTGCGGCGGGATCAATTCCCAAAGCTCCCGGCACATCACCGCGGACAAAGACACCATAAGCCCAGTTGGTCACGTCGGCAGTATCCCCCGGAGTCTCCTGGGGCAGAATATATTTATGGCCGTTAAACCCTTTGTAATTCAAATCATTCTCCAGATACGACTGGGAAATAATCCCAATATCATAAGCATTGGCCAGATTCGGATAGTTCGGCAATAAGTCCTCGATGGGAAGCAGTCTGCCTTCTGTTGCCGCCTTTTTAATTACCTCGGTTTCACCCGCGCTGCCGCCCCAATAGGGTGCGTTGATCATATCCGGCATATCGCCGGAGGCAAACATCAGGTTCAGCTTTTCTGTTTCGCTCATCATGATGCCTTCAAATTCAACTGTGATCCCCGTTTTTTCTCTGATTTTTTCAGCCACTTCATTGTTGTATTGGTCGGAGGCCGTCTTAAACCCGCCGTTCCAGCACACCAGCATTTTAAGCTTAACGTCGTCGAACTTTTTGGGTCCGCTGTCCTCTTCCGTATCTTCAGAATCCGGACTTCCTCCCTTGGAATCCACAGGCTGCGAGACATTATCGTCTGCTTTACCGCAGCCGGAAAGCGTCGCAGCAGCCAAAATCACCGCCGCCATCAGGATACTAAGCAACTTTTTTTTCATATACATTCTCCTTTTCTTTTTTTGTATGATTTTTATGGGCTGCTTCCCGCAGCTCCCTCATACCGTCAGCCTTTTACGGAGCCGATCATGACGCCCTTAACATAGTACTTTTGCAATAAAGGGTAAACCACTACGATAGGCATCGTAAGCAGCATTACAAATGCCATCTGCAGGGATTGGGACGTATAGCTGGTCATGACCGACAGACTTGTCTCCTGCCCCAGCTTGATCGTAGAAGATGCCGTTGCTTCGCTTAACAGCTTCTGCAGTAAGGTGGCAGCCGGATACAGCACCGTTCTGCTCTGGTAATAGGCTCCCATAAACCAATCGTTCCAGTGCCCCACTCCGATAAACAGCGCCAGGGTAGCAAATATGGGCTTTGACAGCGGAAGATAAATTTGAAACAGAATTCTGCCCTCTCCCGCACCGTCGATCTGAGCCGACTCCCTCAGCTCCGACGGAATATTATCAAAATAAGTCCGCAGCAGCAGGAAGTTGAAAAAGCTGTAGACCGTCGGAAGGATATAAAGCAGAAAGCTCTTGGTCAGCCCTATATCCCGAAGCAGCATATAATACGGAATCATTCCTCCTCCAAATATCGTGGTAAAGTAAAAAAAGAAAGTAAAAAACGTTTTGCCCGGCAGAGCCTTCACGCTCAAGGCATAGGCGATCAGCGCGGTGAAAAACAATCCCAGCAATACCCCCAGCAGGGTTCTTGACACCGATATCGTCAGGGAATCAAAGATACGCGAATCCTTGAATGCATGTGTGAAATTCTCCAGGGTAAATGCCCGGGGCCAGAAGTACACGCCTCCTTTGGCAAAATCTCTTCCGGTGTTCAGGGATGCCACCAGCACATACCAGAAGGGATATAAGGAAATAAAGCCGAACAATGCAAGAAATATATAATTAAAAATGCAAAACAGCTTTCTTGATTTTGATTCTTTTATTTTCATAACGGATCCCGCCTTCCTTCCATGATGCATGCTACCATATGCTTACCTCCATATATCTGTCTGAAATCTTGTTCGTCAGTGCCATCAGGGCGAAGGCAAAAACGGATTTAAACAGGCCGATGGCCGTGGCATACTCAAATCTGCCGTAATTCAAACCTGTTTTAAGTACAAAGGTGTCCAGAATTTCGGAAATCTGCGTATTGGCCGGCTGCTGCAGCAGAAGGATCTGGTCAAAGCCTGCGTTTAAAATCCCTCCCATGGCAAAAATGAACATAATTCCAATGGTTCCCTTGATGGAAGGCAATGTGATATGCCAGGTACATTTTAAACGGCCCGCGCCGTCTACCGTGGCCGCCTCATAGAGCTCCTGGCTCACTCCGGAAAGAGCCGACAGATAAATAATGGACCCCCAGCCCGCGTTTTTCCAGATATCGGAGAGAACCACCATGGGATAGAAATAGGCCTTCTCTCCCATGAAAAAAACAGAATCCAGCCCAAATTCCTTCCTGATATTATTAATAATTCCCCCATAGGGCGTAAAAATAATGGTCATCAGACTGACCACCACGACCCAGGATACAAAGTTCGGCAGATAACTCATTGTCTGCACCGCTCTTTTATATTTTCTGGCCTTTACCTCATTTAAGAGCAAAGCCAAAAGAATAGGAGCAGGGAAACCGAAGATTATCTTTAAACCGCTGATAATAATGGTATTTTTCATTACGATCCAAAACTCCGGAGACCTCATAAAATCCCTGAAGTTCTGGAAACCCACCCAGGGGCTCCCCAATATGCCAAGACTGTAATTGTAATCCTTGAAGGCTAAAAGCGCACCGTACATGGGATAATAGCAAAACACCAACAGCCACACCACACAGGGAAGGATAAACAGATACAGCACCTTATGCTTTTTAATCCGCTGCCATAATTTTCTTGTCCTTACCTGCCCGGTTACCCGGCCTGTTATGGTAGTGCTCAAAAGCTTTCACTCCTTTCCTCTATGTTGCAGGTCCTGCAGCTGTATTTCTCTGCTTTTAATCAATTCTACCTCCTCTCCCTTTCCATTCCTATCAACTTTTTTCCTGACTATTATGCACTTCTTTCATTTTCATCAGCATTTATAACAAAAACCCTTCATAAAAGTTCATAATTTTAGAAGTATTTACTTATCAACTTATTGATCCTCCGTTTTCTCTTATTAATTTTCACGAAACTCATTAGGCGTACATCCGACATGCTTTTTAAAGGTCCGCATAAAATAGCTGACATTGCTGAAGCCGCAATTATCCGCAATATCGCTGATACACAGCCCGGTCTCCCTGAGAAGCTTCTTCGCATAATTCATTCTCAGGTTGATAATATATTTTGTGATGGGTATTCCGAACTCTTTGTTAAAGGAGGTAGAAAGATAACCGAGTGAAATACAGAATTGCCTGGACAGAAAATTCGTACTTATTTCTCTGCAGGAAAAATTATTCTCTATGTAGTTCTTTACATTCATCAGAACAGATCTTGCATCGGCGGTAACAGCCATCCACTGTTCAAGAGCTGTGGTTATGGTCCTGCACAGGCTTTCGATCAGCTCCTCCCTGCTGTCGAACTCATCGATGATTCCGCCGGACAGGCATTCCGGACCGAGCATGGACACGATGCTTCCTCCCGCCTTTTTGATGCAGGTACGCGCAAGAATACACACCAGCTCCACATAAAGGATCCGGACATGCATTGCCGTTCCCGGCACATCTGCCGAGAATATCCTCCGGACCGTCGCAAGCGCTTCCTTCAAATCTCCCGCTGTCAGCATCCTCTGATATAGCTTTAAATCCTCCTCCGGCAAATCGGGCCGGGCAGATTGCTCCCATTCGCTCCAATAAAATACCCCTCCGCCGGTATCCCCTTCCAGCGAAAAGCGCAAATCAAGAGCCTGCCTGGCCTGTGTCAGCAATGCACCGGAGAGGGTTGTCCCTACTCCGGATATTCCTCCGAATAATACGAGGTCGAGCCGCTTACGGATCCTGAAATGGATTTCCCTGAAGCTTTTTACGAGTGTCTGCTCAGCCCGCCTGTGATCCTCATGGGGAGCTGCCGCAATTACTACAATCTGCCGGTATGGGACAAGATTGCAGAAGGTCACAAACCACGGACCCCCGACCTCCCGTATGATCTCCTGTACAGCCGTCCGCAGCCTGTCAAAATTCGGCTTAGACGGTACCCGGAATACTCCTATCTGAAAATATCTGGCGGTGTCTTGAAACATGCCGGTGACAGGGAAATCCACATTTGTTTTCATCCCATATAAAAAGGCGGTCAACTGCTCCCTCTGTCTTTCAGTCAGCCCGGAATCCCCGGATGTCTCATAATCAGCGGTATTATACAGCAGGTTCTTACGGTGTACTTCCCTTGCAATGACTCTTGACAATACATCAGTTATTTCCTCCTGCCGGACAGGCTTCAACAGATAATCGACCACCCCCAGGGCTATGGCTTCTTTGGCAAAATGAAATTCCGAATAGCCGGAAATCAAAACAGAAGCGCTCTCCGGCACGTACCTTCTTGCTATCTTCACCAGCTCAATCCCGCTCATTTCTCCCATGATAATATCCGTAAGCAGGATATCCGGCTTATGTTCCCTGATCTTTTCCACAGCCTCCTCCGCCGAGGAAGCCTCCATAATCCATTTAAAGCAGAAACCGCTCCGGCTCACTTTATATAAAATATCCGCACAAGCCAGCTTCTCATCATCTACGATTAATATACCAAGCATACTTTTCTCCATATTTTCTATAAGGCGGTACCATATTCGCAAGCTCATATGGTATCGGCATTTTGTGTCGGTGATGCGCACTCACTTTGTTCGGCGCGGTATAATATCTGTCGGCATTATACCATAGGGAATCCGTACCGATACACATGCTCCCTGTATCTTCCCATCGCTTGTGATCTGCAGGCCATAATCCGGCCCGTACTGCAGGCGAAGCCGCTGATGGATATTCCAGAGCCCGATACTGCTGTTGTCCTCAGCCACAGCTGCCGCCTGGGTGTCCGGTTCCGCTATGCGCTCCCGTATTTCATCAAGCTTCTCAGCGGATATCCCGACCCCATTATCCTTAATAGATACAATAAGCTCCTCCCTGACCCTCTCCGCCCATATATGCAGCCTTCTGCCTCCGCCCTCCTCTGTCATCTGGTTTTTAAAACCATGCTTAAATACATTTTCTATCAGCGGCTGGAGTATCAGCTTCGGCATCTGGCAGCCGTAAAGCTCTTTTGCAATATCCACGCTGTATGCGAATGCTTCCTTATGCCGGACACTCTGTATATATAGATAATCCGATATATTGGACAATTCGTCCCTCAGTGTGACATTCAGTTTTGACACATCCGAGGAATACCGGAACATGGAGGATAAGGCCGCTATCATTTCTGTAGTACCGTCCGCTCCCTCCATGCAGGCCATGGCTGAAATCGTATTCAATGTATTGTACAGAAAATGCGGATTAATACAGGACATCAGAGCCTGCTCCCGGGCTGTCATTGCCTGCAGCTTGGCGGTATATTCCTCCTGGATCAGCGTCTGGATGCGTTTTTGCATCCTGAACAGGTGTCTTTCGATACGCGCAAGCTCGTCCTTGCCTCCTATGGGCTCCGGATCCTGCACATCCCGCTCATCGAAGCTGTCCATCCTTTCTATCAGCAGGTTCAGTTTCCGGTTATAGATCCGGTTCGACAGGATCAACAACAGCATCATGACCACAAGCAATACCACCGTTGAGAAAATTGCGCCCAGTCCGTCCGGCCTTTCCATCCGCCTGGGATTGAACAAAAATACGGCGGTGGCATCAATGAGATCGATTTTTCTTGTCAGGATATCAAAGCTTTCCAACTTCCCCCGGGCATCCCTGAGATTGGCCTTCTCCGACAGCTTCCCGGTGTCTGTGAGGCTGCGGTAGATCCCGTCTACCTGTTCCGTTAATGAATCACCGTTACTTTTCCCGTCAGAATAAGAATAATGATAGATGATGCCGCCGCTTTTATTATCAAACCAATAGACGCTGTCATAGGAGCCCTTATAAGGGAGAAACAGGGTGCCGGTGTCCACGGTAATCGTCTGGCAGCAATAGCCCTGCCCCCATATGCCTGACTTTGAATTGTAATTATTAATGATGCCGGCCAGCGTCAGGTGGTAGGTATGAGTCACACCGGAATAGCTGTACCACCACTGGGGGCTTTTCTGCTTTAAATCCCGAAACCAGGCTTGCTCCTTCACCTTATTCACATCCCGGAAATAATAACCGTCTGCCGGAAGATAGGTATACAGCCTTTGTCCGATGACCTCCTGGGATTGATACAGGAAAAATGTCATTTCGCTTATTCTCTGTCCCAGTTCCTTGCTTAGGATTACCATCTCGGAACGGCTGACATTGCCGTCAAATATGTAATCACGCAGATCATTGCTCATGGAGACCACTCCCATGGCCGTAATATAGCTCGACAGCTTATCCTCGACCCCGGAGACATAGATATCGGCTGAATCCTTCTGGATACCGTACAGCTCATTGTTTACCTTTGCCAGATAATTATGCACCAGATACCATATCCCGAGAGATGAAATCAATACGATGAGTACGGTAAGCATCAGCATGGAATGTATGGAGGTCAGCAGCATGAACTTTTGATATCTGCGTTTTCCAATTATCTTGATCTTGCTTTTCGTAATTGCCTTCATGATCCG
>JAFADH010000309.1 GCA_023424995.1 Bacillota bacterium
GGGTACCGGTATCGGAGCAGGTGCAGGAACCTCTTCCATCTCTCTGCATTCTACTCCTCCAACGAATGGAAAGAGATGAAATTCAAAGCCGCTGGAAGGAGGCACGGCCAGGCCGCCCAGGGCAGCATTACCGCTGACGGTCCCTCCGGTCTGATGCGCATGATACATTGCCTGCGGTGCAAGGATGCTTCCCCAGATTGCCGTAGGAATCTCCATATAGATATGCTGTGCATCTTCGAATACATACAGAGTATGGGTTGCCTTCCCCTGCTCTCCCCATAATCCGGCTTGGATATGGGCATTGTTTCCCGTCCTGAAGACTACAATTGCCAGGCTTCCGGGAGGCGTTTCAAGCGTGATCTGTTTATTAAGGGCACCATTCGGTCTGGCATCAACTACAAACACATTCTGGTTCGGGTCAGTACCTCTTAAAATCCACTCATGATAATGCTCCGTAACAGTTCCGTTAGGTTCTAAGGCCGTAATACAGTCAAGATAGTTCATTAAGCTCTCTCTGGCATCTTCAAAGAATGCGGCGGTATCCGCATTAATACGGGATGCCGGAATGTACCTTGGGACATCATAGCTGGAAACCGCATAATTGGAATTTCTGTCACTTAGTCTCCAGTAACGGCTTCCTCCGTTCGCATCATACAGCTCAGTAAGTCTCTCTGCCTGATCTGCAGTACCGTCCTTTCCTATCATATAGGTGCTGCCGCTGGCTGCCCGGAAATTTCCGCCGGCAACCACATGACCGATCACTACCAACGGTCCTTGCATTGCAATATCTCTTCCAACCAGAAAACGTACCAGGTCGGGGCTGTATCCCGTTCCTGTTAATTTGCCGTCCGTACCGTAACCAAGACTCAATCCGCGGCTGCTTACGAAGTTACCGCCGACTGCCATGGCACCTTTTGTATCCACGATGTTATTCGCATCTCCTAATATAATAGCGTTAAAATAAGACGCCGTACCAAACGGTTGGCCCACTACATCATACCAGACTATGTCATCGTAAGGAACACCAACATAGTCACCGTCGTTTATATTATACATAGAAACCTCCTTGATAACACAATGTAATCCTTGTATCCAATTCTCTTAATTCAGTTTATTCAACCAAAAGACAATCGGGTACACCTCACTTTGTTCCATATTCTGCCATATGGTGCAATTTGGTTTACAGTAATCTGCAATAAATGATAAAATAATAGATGGATGTACATTTTCTTCTCAAAAACAACAAATCATTATGACGATTTATGTTACAAAAGGGGGTGTTTTTCATTGAGAGAAATTAATGCTTTGGCTATTGCCGCCAAGGCAGATCCGGAGGTCAGAGAAGCCTTAATGCGGCAGCAGGAAGTGTACATACTGCGGTGTGCCTCGAAGACCTGTCACAGATTTGTCAGCAAAAGCGATGATGAGTGGTCCATATCCTTGCTGGCATTCTCACAGGCCATTGACAGCTATGAGATGGAAAAGGGTAATTTCCTAAGCTTTACCGACCTGGTGATTAAGCGAAGATTGATCGACTATATCAAAAGCCAGTCAAAATATAGTTTAGAGACCCCCATTGACCCAGTAATATTTGACGCAGAGCCCGATGAAGAAGCGGAGGACCTGCCCATGCGTATGGCTGTTGCAGAGCAGGTGTCAAAGCAGGATAACGGTGATTTGAAGCTGGAAATCGAAGAAGCCGGCCGGATATTTCATAAATTCGGCTTCTCCTTCTATGATTTATCAAGCTGTTCACCTCATGCGGAAAAGACAAGAAAGGCCTGTTCCAAAGCTGTGAATTATATGCTGGCGAATCCATTATTGATCCAAGGGCTGAACCATTCCAGTCAGCTCCCACTTAAGATGATTGAAAAAAATGCAAAGATACCCCGAAAAGTTTTGGAGAGATATCGAAAATATATAATAGCGGTAATTGTAATTCTAACCGGTGATTTTCCAAATCTTTCGGAATATATGAGATATATCAGAGAGGAGAAGGAGCAATGAAAGCGGTAGTTGTAGAACTTAATAATAAGCATGCTGCCCTCCTCCTGGACGATGGCCGCATCGTATCTATAAAGAATAATAACTATGAAACGGGACATATCCTTGAGTTTCAGGCGCCAAAGAATAATTACATCAGGAAAATCGCCGTGCTTGCAGCCTCAGCCGCTGCCTGCCTGATACTGGGTGTCGGCGCCTGGGCATATGCAAGTCCTTATACATATGTCAGTGTGGATGTTAATCCCTCCTTTGAATTTACCTTAAACCGTTTTGACCGGGTTATTAAAGTGCAGGCGGTCAACAGTGACGGGGATGAGATCCTACAGAATATCTCACTGAATTCATTGACCAATTCCCGGATATCGGTGGCTGTATCAAAGACGGTACACCAGATAAGCGATGCCGGATATTTTAACCAGGATACCGACGGCGGAATCGTCATAGTTACCGCCAGCAGGAATACGGTAAAAGCCGATAAGCTGGCTGCGGAGCTGCAGGAGACGGTAAAGCAGGAGACTACGCAGATCAGTGACCATGTCATGGTTAAGGCATTCAGCGTCGAGGAGGACCGGGTGGAGGAAGCCAAGGCACTTGGTGTAACCCCGGGAAAGCTCAACCTGGTAGAGAAGCTTCAGGAGGCCGCCTCTTCCGAAGATTTCGACGTTGAAGAATGGCTGGAAAAGCCGGTAAAGGATATCTTAAAGGCTACGGAGGAATATAAGAAACCGGACAGTGCAAGCGACAAGGAAACGATCTCATCAGCGGAAGCATCGGACACAAAGAACGATTCCGCAAAATCCCATGACGGCAATGCCGACAATAAGAAAGATCCCGATACGGATACCTCGGATAATTCAGAAAATGCAGACGGCTCAAAGTTTAATTATCAAAACGGCTATGGATTGTTTAGTTATCCTTATTATAATTTCTATTGGCATACCTACGGTTCCAACATAGATGACAGCTCTTCAGACGCTTATAATTCCTGGAGCTTTTATGGCAAAGGCTCTGATGCTTATGATAATCTCCGGGATTCCTATGGTGGTTCCTCAAAAGATAAGTCAGAGGATGATAAAACTGTTAAGAAGGATTCCTCCAAGGATAAATCAGCAGCTGGCAAATCATCCCGCGATAATACATCCGGGGATAAATCTGCCGAGGACAGGTCGGCGAAAGATACTTCCGCATATGGCTACTATAATCCATGGAATTACTATGGCAATACTGCCGATTTCTATGGTGATTTATGGGGCAGCTTCGGATATTCCCGGGACAATTATGATAATTCAACCGGCACCCATAATAATCCATGGAGCTATAATGGGAATGCATACTCCGCTAATTCCGGTAAAAATAATACTTCAGACAAAAAGAATAACAGCAATGATAATTCTAACAAGAATAAATACAATGCTGATAATTCCAACAAGAGTAAGAACACTGCTGATAATTCCAACGAGAATAAGAACAGTGCCGATAATTCCAACGAGAGTAAGAACAGTGCCGATAATTCCAACGAGAGTAAGAATAGTGCCGATAATTCCAACGAGAGTAAGAATAGTGCTGATAATTTCAACAAGAACAATACCGGTAATTCTGATAGGAACAACGCAGGTTTATCCAATCAGAATAACAATAATATATCCAATAATACCATATCCGATAAGAATAACAATGCCGTATCTGATAAAAGCAATAATACTGCAACTGATAAAAGTAATAATAAGTCAGATAAGAATAGTAAAACTACGGAAAGCAGCGGCAAGAAAAACAGTAACGGCACTGATAAGAAGAATACCGATGCATCCAACAAGAGCAGCAATGACCGAAAGACAGATAATAATTCCGACCGTAAGAACAGCGGTAATAAGAAGGGTAACAACAGTTCTTCCGGTACAGGAACCATCACGGCTGCTATACCATCACCGACCACTGCTCCTGTCGATAGCGGTTGGTTTGACAACCGGAATAATGAATGGACTGATTGGTACAATTGGAATAACAAAACCTGGTATAAATGGTATAAATGAAATGCCGGAGAATCACAGACAGTACAGGTGCAGGCTCCTGTCCCAATACGGGAAATTGACGACCATATAATGAAAAGTACCACTGGAGTATGTTTATCATACATTCAGTGGCTTTTCATGTTTACCGTCCTGAAGTCAGGAAGGATTCAAATTTTCTAATGTGTTCCTTCTTTCCTACCACTACCAGAATATCATTCTCATGAAGCTGCAATTCCGGTGTGATATCGGTAATTGTCTTCTCATCATGCTGCAGGGCTATGATATTTAGCCTGAATTTCTTACGAAGACCTGCCTGCAGAACATTCTGACCTGCAATCTTAGCTGTAAGCCTAAGCTCTGAAATCGTTATATTATCATTTAATGTAATATAATCCATGACTCTGGAGGAAAGTAACCGGTTTGCCAGACGGAGTGCCATATCATGTTCCGGATAGATGACTTCTGCTCCAATCTTCTCCAGAATTTTACCCTGCTCCGGACTGATAGCCTTAGCTATCACCCTTGGCACTCCCATACTGATGACATTCAGTGTGGTTAATATGCTTACATCTACCTTTTCCCCGATACAGATGATTACTGTCTCACAGTTTTGGATCCCTGCCTCTTCCAGAGCCGCTTTCGTCAGTTCATTTACCACCAGCGCATTGTCGGTAAGATGCCGTATCTGCTTAATCTTATTCTCACTGCTATCCAGTACCAGGACCTCACGCTTTGCCTCAGCAAGTGTTGAAGCCAGGGACAGGCCAAATCGTCCGAGACCGATAACACCAAATTCCATTGTAGGTTTATGATTCGCCATGTCTTGCCTCCATAAAACATTGCCTTGTGAATGGTATATAAATACTTTATTTATTCTAAATTGTATTATCTTCTTTCTTTCCTATATAAAGCTTTAATTTATCTATTCTCTTATGCTTCACACTAAGTATTTTAAATACCAGATGTTCTATCTCTATGGTTCTATCCTCATTTTCCTTGGGAATAGACCCCAGATGGTCAATCAAGAAGCCTGAGATTGTATCATAATTGTCGGAGAACAGGTTCAGATCCAATTGATTGTTAAGTTCATCAATGGTTGCCATACCGTCAATAATAAAGGTAGCATCATCGATTTTTTTAACCTTAAAGGAAACCGGGTCATATTCATCCTCAATGTCACCCATAACCTCTTCCACAAGATCCTCCATGGTAACGATACCGGCAAATCCCCCATACTCATCGATTAAAACAGCGATCTGCTTCTTCGATATCTGAAGCTCCCGGAACAAATCCTTAATTATCTTACTCTCCGGAACCAGATACGGCTTCTTCATAATACTTCTGATGTCCACGTTCCTAACTCCGTATTTAACGGCATTCTTAAGAAAATCCTTAATATAAAGCATACCGATTATATTATCAATATCCTCCTCGTACACAGGTATTCTGGTGTATTTGGTCTTCATCAGTTCATCCAGGTATTCTTCCCTGGATGCTGCTATATCGATTGCGAAGACATTGATTCTTGGGGTCATAATCTCCTTCGCCATTTTCTCATCAAATTCCATGATGGAATTGATCATTTCCTTTTCCTTGCGGTTTAGAATTCCGTGAGCCTGACCTTCATTGACCAAGGATATCAGCTCTTCCCTTGACAGCATCTCTTCCGTGTTTCCTTCCTTCATTCCGAAGGGCATGGTTACCAGGTTCGTTGAGAAGGTAAGCAGCTTAATAAAAGGGTACGCCACCTTGGATACCGCCTTAATGGGCTTTACACAAAACATACTGATTGCTTCCGGTTTCTGCAAGGCAATCCTCTTGGGTACCAGCTCGCCGAATACAAGGGTGAAGAAAGACAGGATCAGGGTAATTGTAATCAGGGATATCTGGTCTCCATAAGGAATATTATATCCGGTGATCCAATCACTGAGACGCTCCGATAATCCGGAGGCTGCGGATGCACTGGAGAAAAATCCGGCTAATGTAATAGCTACCTGAATGGTCGATAGGAATTTAGTCGGTTCCTCCAGGAATAATTGAACCAGCTTCGCGCTTTTACTGCCTTCCTCAGCCATTCGCCGAATTTTGTTCTTGTTCACCGAGACCATCGCCATCTCTGCACATGAGAAAAATGCGTTGATCAATGTAAGCATGATTAACAGTAAAATCTGCCCGATTATCTTATTGGCATCAGGGTCTGCTTCTTCCATATTAAATTTCTTTCCTTTCTTTATAGCCCGCAAGTCATTAAAGCTATACTGTCAGCCCGAATGTCTTTACAAAACTATGCATGCATAATCTGTTATTATGATTAGTATCAATGTCCGGGCAGTAAATTAATAAGCCGGTACAGTTTAAGTATACCATATATATGCATGTATTACCAAAACTTTTTGTAATCCCCAGGATATCTCTTATTTTAATAAAAATGCTTCCAGCTTTTTGATATTACTACGCTGTCCGATTACAACGATATTATCATTCTCCTGAAGTACATAATCCGGTAATACCTCCGTTGTAGTATTACCTTTCTGCTCAAGAGCTATAATATTCAAATTGAATTTCTGGCGAAAGTTTGCCTGTGCTACCGTCAGATTCGCCAGTTTTGCCGTCAGCTTAAGCTCAGTGATCGCAATGTCGCCTCGCAGTTCAATTGTTTCCATGATACTGGCATGAATTAATTTATTGGCAAGCTTAATCGCCATATCATTTTCGGGATAGATAACTTCTGCGCCTATCTTCTCTAAAATCAATCCCTGCTCCACACTCATCGCTCTTGCAATTACTCTGGGTACACTCATGCTAAGGACATTCAAGGTCGCCAGTACTCCGGAATCGATACTGTCACCCAGGCAGACAATAACCGTTCCGCAATTCTGAATGCCGATATCCTCCAAGGTCTCCTTATCAAAAGATTCTACGACGAAAGCACT
>JAFADH010000024.1 GCA_023424995.1 Bacillota bacterium
CTCGTGCAAACAGGGAATAAATCTAAATTAGTGATGAACAGGCTGTGAAAAAACTTAAGATTCAGATTAAGAAACGTTCTAAAAGTGAGGATATGAGAGTGAAAACTTTCATGTCCTTTTTTACATACATGGAGTTTTTTAATTTACAAAATTTACATTTTATTTACCAATGTTCAGTTGCCGATTGCATATATTACATCTCGCTTTACAAAGCGGTATCTCGGTTTACTATTAAGCTGCTATTAAGCTATAAATATCATGTCGATTTATAAAAGGGCATCTTATGTTACATTTAAGTTAATTAATAGTAATATAATCCTAATTTTAACATTTTGTGTTGTGCCATGTAAATAAATGGTATACAATGGTCATGTAGAGAGTACATAATCTATTAGTTTAAGGAAGTTCTGTATATTAAAAATTAACATGATGCTTAACTTTATTAACAGTATTTGTACTGATTATTACTGGTAATAACCTAAATGTTGCTGGGGCAGATAATGAAAATAATGAGATACCCGATAATGTACTTGCTGAATTTGACTTATCATGTTTACTTTGATGCATTGAAATAGTACAGGTAAAACCTGTAGCTCGCCTCATGGGTGAGCCACAGATAAATAAAAAAAGGAGGTCTGAAAATGACTAATAAAAAGTATTCTTTTAAAGTTCTTATGGTAGTTTTAGTAGTATTCATATCCACATTTTACGTAGTCTTGCCGGTGAGCGCAGCCGCCAGAGGAGCATGGGCTCCGAATACTGCATATGCAGTAAATGATACAGTAACATACAGCGGAAGTACTTATACCTGCATTCAGGCGCATACTTCCCTCGTAGGCTGGGAACCGCCCAATGTTCCCGCTTTATGGCAGAGTGGCGGCGGCGGAACTACACCACCACCGACAAATCCAACAAACGGTGTGATATTCTATGCAGATATAAACTATGGAGGAACGGCAATAACACTTGGAGTAGGCAATTATACACTGTCCCAGTTGAACGCAAGAGGAATTCCGAATGACTGGATGTCCTCTCTCAAGGTTCCCAGCGGCTGGACTGTTGAGGTGTATGAGCATGATAATTTCGGAGGAACAAAATGGACCTATACTTCAAGCTCTTCCTGGGTTGGCACTACTGTCAATGACAAAATGTCATCGGTTAAGATTTATACCGGTTCACCGAATCCTTCCGTAACAAAGCCTTCCGAAGTTCCAAGCCACATATGGACATATGTAATGAATGTGGACAATAAATTTGGTAAAGGCGGAGATTTTGCTTTATTGCTGTGTGCTGTTATTAAAAAGGAAAGCGATTTTGGAGCAGGCTTACCAGGCAGCCCGTCAGCCGGCGACGGATTGATGCAGGTAGAACCAAACACACGTAACGCTTATTTATCTCAATTCAGCTCAACATTTGGCCGTGCTTATAATCACAGCAGTGAACAAGATCAGGTATGCATGGGCGCAATGATTTTAAATGAAAAGATTGTTAGATTCGGCAGCACATATAACGGTTTATTGCATTATAACGGAGGAGATTACTGGTATCCGGGAGCTACGGATTCTTATGGACGTCCTATTCTGGCAGATCAATATGCGAATACAGTTTACGCTACATATAAGGGTTATGGCGGTAAGAACTAAGGTGTCATCCTTTCGATGTAAAATTAAAAATTGTTCGCATATAAAGGAAATCAATTTACTGTAGAGTTATATCAATATCAAATAGTTTTGTTCCGGCTTGTTCTGTATTCTTTCAATAATATTAGAAGAATACAGAACAAGTTCTGGGATATTAAGTTAACTAAAATATCCGTAACACAGAGGAGTTAATTTTGTCCAATAAGATGAAAATCATTAGAATAATATTCTGGTTATCTTTTGCACCATATCTGTTTTTGCTGTGTTATTCTTTTTATCATGCAATCTTCGGTTATGATGTATACACTTGGTTTTTGCCGCAATATGTTCGCACCATATATGGATGGGATGCGTTTTTAGATGTTTTTGTTTTGAATGCTATTAGACTGTGCTTGATTCCGGTCTTGCCAACATGTTTATTATATCAAGTCATATATCTTATTGTCTGCTTGATTAAAAGAATATCGGCCAATCGGGCTTAAAGCATACAGAAGTTGTACTCCTGTTGCAACGAAAAAACAGTTGATTATATATAAAATAATAGTAATACACTAGAATTGCGGACGTGAGAGTAAGACTTTTACGTCTTTTCGCATGAAAAAAAATATAAGGTTTTTCTATACTCAAAAAGTGAATTTCGTAATTTTATATTGGAATAAAATTAGTAATATGCTAAAATAAGTAAAATAATAACACTTAAGACCAATACATTTATTCACAGTATGGAAGAATGGCTGAATATTCCTGACCGTATCAACCCACAATCAAGGAAAATCAAACTATTAACCGAAAATGGAGCCGTCCATGAGATTGATTTTTATGGTCATTATTCTACCCGCGGGGATGTGTCAAAGAATTATGACAAGCTGCTTATTCCAAAACCAATCTTTATTTGATGATGATAAACCCATCGGATCATGAAGCCGGCTTTTGAGGAACCGGAATATATAACCTGATTATTGTACATAAGTAATAAGTACAGCTGCATTTTCTATCTAGAGTGTGTTCCTGGGATTTAATCTTATAATTTCAAGGCAAACGGATCTAACCATGGAACAGGTAGAAGAAATGTTCCGGGTTCAATTTGATATTATTTTAAAGGAGGTTCTTTTTAATGAGTAGGTTACGCATTATTTATGCAACAAAAACCAGGCATTCTCAAAAGCTTGCACAGGCTATGGGAAACGCCCTTAACATTCAGGCAGAAAATGTATCGGATAATCCGGTACAGGGAGAGACGGAGCTGCTTTTTCTTGTGGGAGGCATTTACGGAGGTGAAAGTCTGCCGGAGCTTTTAGAATTTGTGAAAAACCTGGACAGAGAAAAAATAAAGAGTGTTGTACTGGTTACTTCCTGTGCGTCTAAAAAACAGGGACAGGATACTGTTAGAAAGATTTTGGAGGATAAAAGCATCCCTGTTACGGACGAATTGATCTGCCAGGGAAGTTTCTTATTATATAAAATTGGCTGCCCAAATAAAAATGACATTCAGGAAGCAGTTAATTTTGCTGTCAGAGTATCAGAAGGGGTAAGAGGTGTTGCAGAAATTTAAATAAAATGAATATACTTATGTAGCTTGGTGATATTAATAACATCTACTTTCATCAGGAGAGCTGTTTAAGGATAATTAAAAAAATTGCATTGAAAACACAAAGAAGGAAGTGTGTTTTGTTTGAAAAAGGAAATTAATTTAACTGGCGCGGACAAGAAGTCCAATGAATATTGTCATAATGGTGAGGATAAAATGGGAGAGGTATCGAAAGTAATTGATTATAATAACAAGTATACGAAAAAATCAAAAGAAATACTGGAAAAAAGTCTGACAAAAATCCAATATGATGTAACACAGAATAATGCCACGGAGTCCCCGTTTCAAAATGAATATTATGATGTCTTTAAAGAAGGGATATATGTAGATATCACTACCGGGGAACCGCTTTTTGTATCAAATGCCAAATTTGAATCAGGCTGTGGATGGCCCAGCTTTGCAGAACCCATTGATGAAAATGCGATTATAAAAATTATTGATAAAAGTCATGGTATGACGCGTACTGAAGTGAGAAGCAGGATAGGCAATTCGCATCTTGGACATGTATTTGAGGACGGTCCAGTTAACAGAGGTGGATTGAGGTATTGCATCAACAGTGCATCATTGAAGTTTATTCCAAAAGAGGAAATGGAGAAGGAAGGGTACGGAGATTTTCTTGTACTTTTAGAATGATACTTGCTGGTATAATTAATTACTGGAAAACCGGACGGCGATTAAAACCGTCCTTACAGGCCTACGAAGCGATATGCTTTCTTTCAGGCAGACATGTTTTATTATTTTACTTGTCTGCCTGGAAGAAAGCATAATTTTTATGGCGATTTAGTTGAAAACTGGGACGGCAACTCAAATGTATATCATAACTTTGTGTTGGAATAAAACAGGTAATATGCTAAAATAAGTAAAATAATAAATATAATGAAAGAAATTTATATGGTGAGTGGAAAGGATACTCAATCCGATTTCCACAGCTAAATGCTGCGAACCGCCGGTGAAATTCAGATTAGAGGCGGGATCATGAATTAGAATAGGAATGATAGTGTTTAAATCCTCTTTGTAAAATCTCTACCAGTTATTGCGGCATTTTTTATTACGGTATTTTATTATGAAGAAATATGCGGAAGGAGAAGAGACGGAATATGCATACGAAAGACTCTTTAATCAAGGATATCGAACAAACAGGAATTAGAAAAAATGGAACTTTGCTCATCCATTCTTCTATGAAAGCGGTCGGCGCGGTAGAAGGGGGAGGTGATACGGTTCTGGATGCCTTTATCGACCATATGAAAGAAGGGCTATTGTTATTTCCGACTCATTCATGGTCGGATAAAAACTTACAGGACGGTATCTATGACCCCAAGACAGAAGCTTCCTGTGTTGGAATACTTCCCAATCTTTTTATGAAAAGAGCAGGGGCCATTCGCTCAATGCATCCGACCCATTCGGTAGCAGCTATGGGGAGAAGGGCGCAGGCTTATGTTCAGCGTGACAACGATGTCCATACACCCTGTCCGCGAAACGGCTGCTTCGGCGGACTATATGATGAGGAAGCACAATTATTGTTTTTGGGAGCCACACTTAAGACGAATACATTTATTCACAGTATTGAAGAATGGCTGAATATTCCTGACCGTATCAACCCGCAAGCAAGGAAAATCAAACTATTATCCGAAAATGGGGCTATCCGTGAGATTGATTATTATGGTCATCATTCGACACACGGAGATGTGTCGAAGAATTATGACAAGCTGCTGATTCCAATGATACATATGGGGATTGCTGAGGAAGTTAAAATCGGTGATGCGGCTTCCTATGTAGTCGAAGTGAAGCCTATGGCAGACTGGGTCATAGGACTGTTGAAGGAAAATCCGTCCTTGTTTGATGATGGCCGGCCCCTCCAATAGCAACAAGGTGATATTTTTCAGAAGCGATTAAGTAAGTCATACGTATTTTAAAATAAAAATAAAAAGGGGTAAGCAGATGAGAAATGAATTAACATTTAAAGTTCCGTTCAGTGGATTTTGCGGAACAACCTTCATTAACTGTTTCGCATCAACGTATATGTTCCTTGAGGACATTGCTGCCGGAGACAGTGATTACGAATGTAAACAGCTGGACGGCGAATCTTGTAACAGCTGCGGTAATTGCAGCGACGGCGGCAATACACCGATTTCTACACAGGAAAGTTATTTTTTCCTGTTTGACACAATGTGCGGGCGCAGTTCCCTGCGTTGCCGTTTTGACGGTAAGCCGACTGAGATGCAGAAGATGATCGGCGAAACGGATTTTTATGATGGCGGCACAGACAATAATGTTGACTTTTTATTTGGCTTTGCAGGTTACGAATTCCGCCGGTTAACAGATCCCGCTGTTTTCAAAGGTGAAATCGTCGCATCAATCGATGCCGGCAGACCGGTTATTGCAAAGGTCAGGACAGGCCAGGGACGCTTTCGTGTGATTACAGGATATGACGGCGATTCTTTGATTTGCCCTGACTTCACCAATGCACAGCAAAAACCGGAGGGTGCGCCGTCCTATGACGAGCTTGATACTCTTTATATTACCGGCAGGAAGACTGCGCCGCGCTATACGCTGATAGACGGCTTAAATCGTATCCGGCAGGTGATGGAGTACAACATCAATGAAAATCTTTGGGGCGGCTATACTGAAAAAATGGGACTATACACCGAGGACAGCCTGAGCAGAGCCAGTCTGGATGAAAAGAAAGCACGTATGAAGCGCGTAGCAGAAACCATGTGGCATACCTTCAACTGTCATAATTTTGCGGAGGTATTCCGCAAATACCGTGATGGCGGCGACGCCACAGTATATGATGCGATCGGTGATATGAAAAAACTGCACGCCCCTGAATTTAAGAATTTATGGGATAAGATAAGCGGCCCTTGCTGCGGATATACGCATGATCTCGCCTGGGCGCTGATTGGCCTGGAGGAATGCGCAGATTGGTCTAAACATGCTGCGGGCTATTTCGGTGAAATGGTGGAATTGACGATTTCCCAGATTGCTAAGAATGATATTGAAGCACTTGACGCGGTCAAGTACGTTATTAAAAACTTATCAATGCAATCGTAAAATGGGAGTTTTACCTGACAAGACAAAACAGATTTATAGTACAGGCATGGGCAAGAACTGAAGTAAGAAGCAGGATAGGCAATTTTATACCAAAAGAGAAAATGGAGAAGGAAGGATACGGAGATTTTCCTGTACGTTTAAAAATGATACTTAGAAGCACGCCAAGGACTTACCGGGTTTAAACGGCATCTTTTTGAACATTCAAATGAATAAGGGATATTTTGCAGGCGTAAGAGTTTACTTTTACGCCTTTTCTATTTATGTCACTGAAAAAGAGTTGAAGGGATAGTAGGATATGATTATATAGAAGGTAAAACGCTCGTATCCTTGTACCTATTATATAATAGTTTACGTAATAGCGGCGAAGCCAAAAAATTATTGACAAAGATATGTTCAAAGATATGTTACCTCAAAGATATGTTATATGTTATATTAAATAAGTATATTAAATAAAAATTATTGACAAACGATAATTTTCTGTGTTATATTAAATAAAAATTATCGAAAAACAATAATTATTT
>JAFADH010000058.1 GCA_023424995.1 Bacillota bacterium
GAAAAATCCATGACAGGGAATGATGAAACCATTACCTTGACACTGGGATACCGGCCTCCGTATGCGTGGGACGAACTGATCGGATTTCTTGCTGATCGGGCAATTCCGGGTGTGGAACTGGTCAAAGCTGGAATTTACAGCCGGACCGTCTCAATTAAAAACGGGAACGATTTATACCGTGGCTGGATCTCGGTTGCAAACAGGCCGGGAGAGAATTCTCTTTCTGTCACTATGTGCTGTTCGCTTTTGCCTGTTCTGGCCAGGATGCTTGCAAAAATAAGAAGGCTTTTTGATTTAAACTGCGATCCTGTTGAAATATATAATAAGCTCTCTGTTTTAAATGAGCTGATACCGGATATATGTGTACCGGGACTTCGCCTGCCGGGATGTTTCGATCCATTTGAAATATCTGTCCGGGCCGTATTAGGCCAGCAGATAACAGTGAAAGCGGCTCGGACTCTTGCAATACGCTTCGCCCATGCCTTTGGCGGGACCATTAATACACCGTTTGAGGAACTGCAATACATATTTCCTGCTTCGGAGACAATTTTCAACCTTGAGCAGCCGATTGAAGACAAACTGGGGCCATTGGGAATAACCGGTGCCCGTGCCCGCTCTATTTTCGCTTTGGCAAAAGCAATAGAAACCGGGTACCTTCATTTTACATCAGAAGCGGATCCGGAAGCTGAATTGGAAAAACTATTGAAACTGCCCGGTTTTGGTCCATGGACAGTACAGTATATCGGGATGCGTGCCTTCAGTTGGCCTGACGCGTTCCCGCATACCGATTATGGAGTAAAAAAGGCACTTGCCGATCTGACAGAAAAAGAGATATTGAATAAATCCCGGGAGTGGAGACCCTGGCGTTCCTATGCCGTGTTAAATTTATGGAATTCACTGAAGGGAGATAAAACGAAACAGGAGGTGTCCGATCAATGATTTATACAAATTTAAAAAGTCCTCTCGGTGATATAACAGCATCAGCAGAGAACAATGCCCTTACAGGGCTTTGGTTCGTTGGGCAAAAATACTATCCGTCCGATAAAAGCCTATGGACCTGTGATCCCAATTATCCGATTTTTATAGAGCTTGGCAGGTGGCTTGAAGATTATTTTGAAGGAAAAAGGAATGCTATGCTCCCTGATCTTAAACCGAAAGGGACGGATTTTCAAAAAACCGTTTGGGAGATACTTCTCGAAATACCATTCGGCCGTGTTACGACTTATGGAGAAATTGCAAAAAAGATCGCAAGTTCAAAAGGAATACCTTCAATGTCCGCTCAGGCTGTCGGCGGGGCTGTCGGACATAACCCGATCTCTATTCTAATACCATGCCATAGGGTTGTTGGTGCGAATGGAAGCCTGACAGGGTATGCAGGAGGACTGGAAAAGAAAAAGGCTCTGCTTTGTATTGAGAAAGCGGACCTTGCATGCAGGTAATCAGTCGAAGATGGGATATCGTAACCCGATAGATGTGCCGGGCGGGGGACACCGGATGCTGCAAATATTACGATGGCATCATTGAATTCCATTATAAGGGTTTATTGGATACATGACGGCAAACATATTGAAAGTCTGAATACTGTTTGCCGTCATGTATATTTTATTGTGATCAATGTTAAATTACGGAGAAAAGAGCGTTATCGTTTTTAACGACATAATCTCTGCAAATGCTTTTATAAAATGAGCAATCACATAGCATCGAAGCAGAAAGGATGTCCCTCCGGATCAAGCATAACGGTCCACTGGTCTGAGTATTGCTGATCCGCCGATTTTGGATAAAATTATATTTTCTTGCCGGAAAGCATTGTGCTATTGCAGCATTGTGGTAAAATTAAGCCATGGGAATCTTTAATAATCGTACAATATATATTAGAAATTTAAACAACATATTATTATTGGAGGGTACATATGGCAATTGTAGAGGTAGTGAAATATAACGGGGGCCCGGATGTATTGGCTTGGAAATACCCAAATGAAGAGCTTGGGACATGGACACAACTGATCGTTAACGAATCACAGGAAGCTGTTCTTTTTAAAGGCGGGAAGGTTTTAGATGTTTTTGGAAGCGGCAGGCACACCTTAGATACTTCCAATATCCCGTTCCTCAATAAAATTGTCAATCTGCCCTTTGGGAAAAGATCACCTTTTACAGCGGAGATCTGGTATGTGAATAAAGTGTTCTCTTTAGATGTCAAATGGGGAACATCCTCCCCAATTCAAATTCAGGATCCCAAATACGGAGTGTTTGTTCCGGTGCGGTCCAATGGGATGTTCGGCATTAAGATAGAAGACTCCAAGAAATTCCTGGTTAAGCTGGTCGGAACTCTGGCAGTATTTGATAGAGCAAATCTGATAAAATACTTTCGGGGGTTATATGTTACAAAGGTCAAGGATGTGATTTCAACCTACTTTATCCATAAGCAGATAAGTATTTTGGAGATCAATGCGTACATAGATGAAATATCCTCCTTTATGAAGGAACGAATTGAGCCTGCACTGGAGGACTTCGGTATAAAATTAGCAGGGTTTTATGTCAATGATATCAGCGTGCCCGAAGATGATCCGGCTGTCGGCAAGCTTAAAGAGGCCTTGGCAAAACGGGCTGAGATGAATATCATCGGATATAATTATCAGCAGGAGAGATCCTTCGATACCCTGGAAGGGGCAGCCAAAAATCCGGGCTCTGTATCCGCCCCGATTATGGGTGCCGGAATCGGCTTAGGAATGGGCTTTGGTGTTGGAGGAGCTGTGGGTAACGCCTTTGGTTCGGCCGCCGGCAATATCAATACCGGAGATCATAAAACAGGAGCTGCAACTCAAAAGGAGTGTCCAAAATGTCGGGCGATGAATGATTTAAAAAGCCGTTTCTGCGGTTCCTGCGGTTATGATTTCGAAAAATCGGTTCGATTGGATAATGATGTGAACAATTCTGCCAGAATAGTATGTACCTCTTGCGGCTTTGAATATAGTAATACGTCCAAGTTTTGTCCGGAATGCGGGAATAAATATATTCCGTGCCCGAAATGTGGTGCGGATATACCGGATGACGCTGTTAAATGTAAAGTCTGCGGATATGAGAAAGAGGGCAATTGTCCAAAATGCGGCGCGGAAATCAATAAAAAGGCAAAGTTCTGTCCCGAATGCGGTGAATCTTTCGTGCAAAAATGCCCCGGCTGTAATTCAATAATTGAAGGAAGTCCGAAATTCTGCCCTGAATGCGGTAAAAATCTTAATAATTGAGGTGTCCTTATGAGAAGAACAAAGACGATAAGTGTCAGCGGAATATTATTATTTTTATTAACGATTGTTTTATTCTTTCTACTTACCAATGATAGAATACTGATTACCTGGCTGGGCTTTGGCTTTATGCTGTTTGCGGAGCTGGTATTCTTCGGCGGCTTAATATTAATTGAAACAGCTTCCGCCAACTTGTCACAGATTACTGCGAGAGCAGGAGGATATGTGGTTTTAAGCATTTATTCGCTGGGAGCGGTTATTGTTTCCCTTGTATTTATGCTGATAAAACCGGAAACAGCTTCCGTCTTCTGGAGTATCCAGTCGGTATTACTTGTGATTGCAGGCATCCTTTTATTGGTCATCATGACCTCTGCAAAAAGCATTCATGAGAAGGATATCAAGGTGCTCAATTCACTGAAAAAAGTCGGTGCAATTTCAGAACGTCTGACTTTATTAATGGAGGATGATGGAAACAGTAAGTATAAAAAAATACTGTATAAGGCAGTGGAGAATTTAAAATATTCGGATACATCGACTGTATTAAGCTCAGATGATGAAATTGAAGGAAAAATTACGCAACTGGAGCTGGAACTTGTGAAAGAGGATTATGATCATAAGGATACGGCAGTGGAGGCATTAATTCAGGAACTGATCAACTTAATTAGTCGTCGAAGAGCCCATGTGAAGAATAGTAAAGCAGGCAGCCTGTAACTGGATAGGCAGTCCGCAGGCACAATAATTATAGGTCAAAGAATTGAGAAGATACAATTTGCGCCAGCAATTGCCGAAAGTGTGATCGGATCATTGGTGTTATTGTATATTTAATGGAGATGCTTCAGGTATTAGAAAAATATTATGGAAGTATCTATATTTAGCATAGAATACGGAAGATAATGTAAATATTATGGATTTGATTTTATGGAGGATAATAACAAATGGCAGCAAAAAATAAGAAAAAAGAATTGTCATGGGCAACAGTCATTATTGTAATGATTTTATGCTGGCCTATCGGTTTATATTTGTTGTATAAGAAAGCCACAAGCAATAAAACAGCTATGTTAAAAAATGCGAAAATACTAAGAATACCAGGATGGATATTTGTAGGAATAGCTTTGATATATGTACTAATATTGACAACAGAAGGCGCTCAAGCAGCAGAGAATGGATCTTCTGTTGTAACACCATTATTAATTATGATAATCATTTTTGGTGGTTTTGGACTGAGGATGCTTTATAGGGCAAAAAAGATGAGGATTAATGGCTTAAGATATCAAAAATATATTCAAATAGTTATAAATGGAAGAGTTACATATATCGATAATATAGCATCTGCCATACCTGTCACTCCTGAGATTGCCTTGAAGGATTTACAGGATATGATTAATATCGGCTATTTTGAAAATGCATATCTTGATCTGGGGAGAAGAGAGCTGGTATGGGCAAATATGAGAGGCGGCATATATCCAAATTATCAAATGCATCCTGTTATAATGAATGCACCAAGGGTTCAGGAGGTTAAAATTGAGAAGAAGGTTGTTGCCTGCAGGAATTGCGGAGCGAATAACCAGATTACAACCGGCCGGGTTTTTGAATGCGAATTTTGCGGCTCGCTGATACAGGAATAAAGGTCTGTGATTCAGGTTTTTATCATACCTGGACGACTTTCAAAGAGAGCGGAGTACCCTTCATGAAAGAAAAGTAATATTTTGGAAATAATAAAAATTACGAGTTTTTTGTGGCGTATTTTTCTATATGCGGCAGTGCTTGAGATATGAGAGCAGGAAAACTGAGTATTTTAATTTTGGCGTGTCTATTTGTGGCACGCTGAATTTTTTGTGTATCTTTTGTAGCATTTCCTATACCTTAAGGGTGTTTATAATGAAAGGAGGAGTTGTAGCTTGAAACCACAATCATTACGTACGGATGATTGCGCAGAAAAAATTATAAGGTTTTATAGTGATATGGTGTACCGCCTCGCTTTCGCCCGCACAGGAACTAAATATGATGCTGATGAAGTCTATCAGGAAGTATTTTTAAGATATATAAAAAAACAGCATATATTTGAAGATGAAGAGTATCGTAAGGCATGGCTGATCCGGGTGACAATAAACTGTTCCAAGAAGCTATGGAATTCAGCCTGGAAAAGAAAAATTGTACCTTTGGAGGAAACCATACCTTTTGAAACAAAAGAGGATATAGACCTTTATAATGAATTGCAGCAATTGCCTCCGAAATACCGGGAGGTTATTCACTTGTTTTACTATGAAGACATGTCGCTGGAGGAAATCAGCAAGGCATTAAACCGAAAAAATTCCACGGTTAGAACTCAGCTTACCCGTGCAAGAGCATTGCTCAAGAACCTGCTGAAGGAGGATTATGATGTTTAGAGAAAA
Organism: Bacillota bacterium; assembly: GCA_023424995.1. Classification (GTDB taxonomy): domain Bacteria; phylum Bacillota; class Clostridia; order Lachnospirales; family Lachnospiraceae; genus Mobilitalea. Next base: position 5,633 of record JAFADH010000058.1, read on the forward strand.
ATATAAACATATGAACGAGCAGCTTCATCCGGACGATGAACTGCTGTGTAATATTTTAAAATCGGCTCACAGCTGGGGTAAAAGAAAAAGCATAAAAGCTCTATTCTTTTGCAGGCCTGCAATGGCTATGATAGCAATTTGTATCTGTTTGACTGTGGCTGTTCCCGTACTTGCAGCAACCGTAGATCCCGTTTATCGGTTTATGTATACGGTTTCTCCGGGGGCAGCTCAATTTTTTATGCCTGTACAAAAATCTGATGAAGATAACGACATAAAAATGGAGGTAGTATCGGCTTACATCCATGATAACGCAGCAGAAATTTATATCACAATGCAGGATTTAACCGGAGAACGCATTGATGAAACTACGGATTTATATGATAGCTATTCCATAAACCGTCCGTTTGACAGTTCTGCGTCCTGTCGGCGTATCCGTTATGACAAAGAAACAAAAACCGTTACATTTTTGATTACTATTAACGAATGGGGACATCAAAATATAATAGGTGATAAAATAACTTTTTCTGTAAAAGAGTTCTTAAGTCATAAAAAGAACTATGATAATGTTGAAATTCCGGTAGACCTCTCATCGGTCACACTTGCCAAAAGTACACAAAAAGTAAATTCAACGGGGGGAGGAGGGAAAGATTATCAAGCATATGCCGGGAAAGGGGAAGCAATCGTCCTTACACCCTTACAGGCAATGTCCGGATTTCCTGTAGAGGGTATTGATCTCACTGCAATTGGTTATATTGACCATAAGCTTCATATACAGATGAGTCTTCATAACCGTTTGCAGAGTGATAATCACGGCTTTTTCTATTTAAAAAATACCAGCGGAGCAATAGTAGAAAGCAGCTATAGCATTTATTTTACAAATCAATATAAACAGCAAGAGGATAGGCTTGATTATTGCGAATATGTTTTTGATATCCCGCAGGAGGAGCTTAAGAGCTATTCGCTTTATGGAGATTTTGTCACTTCCGGAATGTATACGCAGGGGAGCTGGCGTGTTACCTTTCCTTTAGAGCAAATGAAATAACCATAGATAAAAATCCATGGTAAGCCCGCGGCAAACAAAGATTTAAAATGGAATACCGAATACTTATAATTTAGTTGGAAACAATAACCTCTGGAGGTGTTTCCAATATGGTATCACGTAAATCGGTCATAACGTTCGGTATGGTCGCGATTCCCATAGCAATGTTCACGACCACCCAGGACAATGACATACATTTCAACCAGCTGCATAAGGAAGACAACAGCCGAATCCGGTATAAAAAGACCTGTGCCCACTGCGGCAAGGAAATTAACGCGAAAGACATCGTAAAGGGCTTTGAGTATGATGAGGACAAGTATGTCGTCGTCACAGAAGAAGAGATTGAAAAGATCAAGACGGAAAAAGAAAAATCCATTCAGATCCTGCATTTTGCCAAGCTGAACCAGATCTCCCCCGTCTATTATGAGAAGACCTATCAGGCTGCGCCTGAGGCAGGGGGCGAAAAAGCCTTCGAGCTGCTCCGGGCCGCACTGATGGCCGAACAGAAGATAGCCATAGGCAAGACCGTCATGGGCACGAAGGATACACTGATGGCGATCATCCCCCGAGAGGACGGTATTCTCATCTCCATCATGTTCTATGCGGATGACATCAAGGAGCTTCAAAAACAGTATACCAAGCCCGAGATATCCGAGCAGGAGCTGAATATGGCGAAAACTCTGATCAATTCCATGGATACGCCCTTTGACCCTTCGAAATATAAAGATGAATACCAGACGAGACTCCGCGCACTTATTGAGACAAAGATTTCCGGAAAAGAAGTCGTTGCCGTTGAGTCCGACAATACCGGCAAGGTCATCGACCTTATGGAGGCTCTCAGGGCAAGCGTAGAGAAAGCGAACAAAGACAAGGAAACGGCTTGAGGTTATGACGGTAAAACTAAGCGAGTACAACCAAAAAAGGAATTTTGAAAAGACCTTTGAACCGGAAGGCAATACGGAAGCTTCGGAAGAAGGCCTGAGATTTGTCGTCCAGCACCATATGGCCCGCAGAGACCACTACGACCTGCGCCTGGAATGGGAGGGAGTTCTTTTGAGCTGGGCGGTGCCCAGGGGTCCCTCCTATGATACTCATGACAAGAGGCTTGCCGTACAGGTAGAGGATCACCCGCTGGAATACAGGAACTTTGAAGGGACTATCCCCAAGGGGGAATACGGCGGCGGTGTGGTCATGCTCTGGGACGAAGGCTTCTGGGAACCCTATAACGATGTGGAAGAAGGGCTCCTGAAAGGCGAGCTGAAATTTGTTCTGAAAGGACGAAGGCTGAAAGGAAAATGGGCCTTGGTCCGTTGGAAGGCAAAATCCGGCGAAACAAAGGATAACTGGCTGTTACTGAAGGAAAAAGACGAGTATGTCAAAGCCTCTGACGGAATATCCGAATATACCGCCAGTATCAGGACCGGACGCACCATGGCGGAAATCGAAGGAGGGGAAGATGAAAAAATCACAAGGAACCCCTTCGGCAAAGCCGAGGTGCAGCTTGCCAAATTGGCTACTGCGGTCCCTGCGGGTGAGGATTGGCTCTATGAGCTGAAATACGACGGCTACAGGATCATGGCATTTGTGGAAGGCAACGGCGTCCGTCTGGTAACCAGGAACGGCAACGATTATATAAAGAGATTTCATGACATTGCATCCTCTCTGACCGAGCTTGCCGCCGGAAGAGCGATGGTCCTGGACGGCGAAATAGTAATCACGGATGCATCGGGCAGGACGGACTTTCAGGCATTGCAGAACTATATGAAAAATCCCAAGGCAGGGAAGCTGACCTACATCGTCTTCGATCTCCTTGCACTGGATGGCATGGATCTAAGAGGACACCGCCTGACTGACAGGAAAGCGGCGCTTGAGACTCTGATGCTGGATGCTCCGAAAAACCTTTATTACAGCCGCTATGTCAGAGGAAGCGGAAAGGAAAGCTTTGCTGCGGCCTGTGAGGCGGGCATGGAAGGGATCATCGGCAAAAAAGCCGATTCTGTCTACAGCGGAACAAGAAACGGTGACTGGATCAAGCTGAAATGTGATAAAAGGCAGGAATTCGTCATCGGAGGCTATACGCTCTCCGACAAAAAAACAAACGGGGTAAGCTCGCTTCTCCTCGGTGTTTATGAGGATGAGGAATTAGTCTATGCCGGACGTGCCGGTACCGGCATGAGCGAGGCGGATATGCAGATGCTGGAGGGGAAATTTAAGAACTTAAAGAGACCGGACCCCCCTTTCAAGCTTGCGCCGGAGTCCAGGCCCAAGGAAGAGATAACATGGCTTGAACCCGAACTGGTGGCAGAAATTAAATTCGCCGAATGGACCAAGGAGAATCTCTTAAGACAGGCAAGCTTCAAAGGCCTGAGGGCGGACAAGGCGCCCGGGGATATAAAAAGGGAAAAAGCGCAGGAGGAAGCACAGCCCCAATCCGCCGGCAAGGAAGAGGAGAAACCAATGGAAGCAAATACAAGCAGCATTATTATCGAAGGAATTAAAATTACCAACCCGGACAAGGTGATATTCGACGACCCCGTAACCACAAAGGAAGATGTGATTCGTTATTACGAAAAGGTTTCGGAGCGCATGCTGCCGTATGTGAACCGCAGGATCCTCAGCATTGTGCGCTGCCCCAGGGGAATATCACAGACCTGCTTCTATAAGAAGCATCCCGGTCCCGGCAGTAAGGGAGTTGTAACAATACCCATTACCACCGGCGGAGGAGAAACGGATGATTACTTCTATATTGAGGACATCTCCGGGCTGATATCCGAAGCACAGATGGGCACGCTGGAATTTCATACCTGGGGAAGCCGTGCCGACGAGCTTGAAAGACCCGATATGATGGTATTTGACCTGGACCCGGATGAAGGAATGGATCTAAGCAGAGTACGCCAGGGCGCCCGGGATATCAAAAGCATGCTTGCCGAGCTTTCACTGGATTCATATCTTAAAACCAGCGGCGGCAAAGGGTACCATGTGGTCGTCCCTTTAAGACCAAGCGTATCCTGGGACACATTTCATGATTTTGCAAAGCGGGTTGCCGAGGTTATGGAGCAGAAGTGGCCGGACCGCTACACGAGCAATGTCAGAAAGGCAAAGCGTACGGATAAGATATTCATTGACTGGATTCGAAACGGCAGAGGTGCCACAAGTATTGCCCCCTATTCCATAAGGGCAAGGAAAGGGGCCAGGGTATCCATGCCCATTACCTGGGAGGAGCTTGATACGGTCGCTCCCGACGGCATCAGCATGGCGGATGCGCTTGTACGGATCGGCGGCAGCGACCCCTGGATAGATTTTTTCCGGAATGATCAAATGCTTAAATAAGATAATACGCCAAAGGCAATAACAAAATAATGCACCAAAGGCAATAACGAATTGGCCTGCGGCAGAGAGCGGGAGGTTGCTTACGACGGCAATCTCTTTTCATTTGTAATCTTTTCTGTTAGAATTATATTGCGGCATATGATTTAGAAATCCATGGAGGTACGGATGAAAAAGGTACTTAAGACAATATCGGCTGTGCTTGTAATATTGATTGCACTGCTTACACTGTTAATCCTGATAAGCTGGATCAATCATAAAATACAGCTGGCAAAAGAGGATGAATTATTCAATGCTACAATCGGCCGGACTGTGGAAGTTAACGGACATTTAATGAATGTATATTATGAAGGGGAAGGCGGCACAACACTGGTATTTATGTCCGGCGGCGGCACCAGTTCTCCTGTCCTTGATTTTAAATCACTTTATTCTTTGCTGAGTGATACATACCGCGTTGCGGTGGTTGAGAAAGCAGGTTATGGATTTAGTGAAATTGCGGATATCCATAGGGATATTAATACCGTATTGTCGGAAACACGGCAGGCTCTTGCCCTTTCCGGTATTGAGGGACCTTATGTTCTTTGTCCGCATTCCATGTCGGGAATAGAAGCATTGTATTGGGCGCAGGTGTATCCGGAAGAAATTACGGCAATCATCGGCCTTGATATGGCGGTTCCGCAGGCATATGAAAATTATAGCATCAATACGGCGCTGGTACGGCTTGGCGCCTTTGCCGCGAATACCGGTATCACCAGATGGATACCGGGCCTTGCGGAAAGTGACGCGATCAGATACGGTACCCTGTCTGAAGGTGAAAAAGAACTGTACCGGACCATATTCTACCGCCGTACGGCAACGCAAACGATGATCGCTGAACTGAAGGAAATTAAAACAAACGCCCAAAAAGTGGCCATGGAAGGGGCACCCAATGTTCCCATCCTGTTGTTTTCATCAAACGGACAGGGAACGGGCTGGGAGGAAGAGCAATGGCAGGGCTTCCAAAAGGATTATATCCGGTCCGTTGCAGACGGTGCTTTAATAGAACTGGATTGCTCCCATTATGTGCACGATATTGAATATGGGAAAATAGCGGAAGCAATAAAAGGGTATCTGAAAAACTTGCGGCAGTAGCACAAAGAGCGTTATGAACGAAGCAATAACAGATATGATCAGGAGGTTGACATTATGCAGAAAATAGTTCCCCATCTATGGTATGACAAAGAAGCTGTTGAGGCGGCGCAATGGTATGTAAAGCTTTTTGAGGATTCAAGGATCATCAGCATCAGTACAATTTATGACACTCCGTCGGGTAATACGGAAATCGTTGATTTTGAACTTGCCGGTATGAGATTTTCTGCCATCAGCGCAGGTCCTTATTTTACGTTCAATCCATCGGTTTCCTTGATGGTAGCTTGCAGTACTCCGGAAGAAGTAGACAGACTGTATGAGGATTTGTCTGCGGGCGGGACGGAGCTTATGCCCCTGGGAGAGTATCCCTTCAGCAGACGATATGTCTGGCTTCAGGACAGATACGGCCTCAGCTGGCAGCTCATGCTGGCTGAGAATCCGGAAGAGCATCAGAGAATAAGGCTGAGTCTGCTGTTTGGAGGGGAGGTATGCGGTAAAGCGGAAGAAGCCCTGGATTATTATCATTCTGTTTTTAAAGAATCCGGTAAGGGCTATGTAAACCGTTATCAGGAGGGAGAGTCTGCAGACAGCAGGGCAAGGATCAACTACGGCGAGTTGAATATTCAGGGAAATCAGATTGTCCTTATGGATCATGGCTATGGAGAGGAGGTTGCTTTTAATGAAGCATTTTCTATCATGGTGCTTTGTGAAGACCAGGCAGAAATCGATTATTTCTGGGATAAGCTTTCCTTCGTTCCGGAGGCTGAGCAATGCGGTTGGGTTAAAGATCAATTTGGCTTATCCTGGCAGATCGTACCCAAGAACTTAAACGACGCTCTGGCAAACGGGACCAGGGAGGAAGTAAAAGGGATCACGGAAGCATTTTTGAAAATGAAGAAGTTTAATATAGCCGCCCTGGAACAGGCCTGGCCGGCTTATAAAGACTTTGATAAGTAATCAATCAGGAGAAAAGATGAAGCGAATGGACGGGAAGAATTATGGCAGAGCCGGACTTGCCGATCTGCATGGCCGGATATTGCAATGCCGGTTATGTAAGGATATCTTCGGATATGAACCAAATCCCATTGTACTGGGTAATTATAATGCCAAAATCATGCAGATCAGCCAGGCACCGTCGAAAAGCGTGCATGAGACGGGGAAGCCGTTCAATGATGTCAGCGGAAAAAAGCTTCGCGGGGAGTGGTATCAAATACGGGATGAGGATTTTTATGATGCCGGTAATTTCTATATTACGTCAATGGCGCATTGTTATCCCGGAAAGCTGCCGGGAGGAGGAGACCGCCGTCCCCCCGGCATCTGTTCAAAACAATGGCTTCTTAAGGAAATGGAACTTATTGATAATGAGATTTATATTATAATCGGCGGAATTGCAGCAGAATTTTTCTTTCCGGGAGAGAAAATAACATCACTGGCTTTTGAGGACAGGCAAATTAACGGAAAACCTTCCTATATACTGCCTCATCCCTCACCGTTAAATGTGAAGTGGTTCAAAGATTATCCCCAATTTGAAGAAAAAAGGATTGTGCAGATACGGAAAACAGTCCATAGGGTATTAGGCTTAACTTAATTAACAGAATATGGAGGAGCGTACTTGACAAAAGCCATAAATGGATATAACATATATGTATAGTATATTATATGTGAAAGAGGGATGCATTATGGCTATCAATTTTTCTTGTCCGATTTCCGGAGAACAGCGTGATAATACTACGGTACGTGTCGTGGCGGGTTTTGTCTTCGCAATAGCCGGGCTGGCCTTATTGACGGCATGGCTTTTCTCGGTCCGGATAGCAGCTGTTATCACAGGGAGCTTAGCGCTTGACTTTATTATCCGGGCATTTGCCAGACCCAGATACAGTCCGTTGGCAGCTTTGTCAAGAGGAATCGCCTCTGGTTTCAATCTCCCGAGGAAAATGGTTGACAGCGCTCCAAAAGTGTTCGCAGCGCGGATCGGTGTAATTTTCACTGTGACTGCTACCGTTCTATATGCGGGAAACCTCCTCTATGGGGGCAGTGCGGTTTTGGTCATTCTATTGCTATGTGCCGCATTAGAGTCTCTTTTCAGCTTTTGCCTGGGCTGCCGGATGTATTCATTGCTGCCGAAGAAATTGGGAAATGTATTATCACGGGAATTTGTTAAATGATAGAGGATATTCTTTATAATGAGCGGGTGTATATTCTGATGAAGATACCCCGCTTATATATATAAGGAGGCTTTCAACGGCTGACAAAGCAGTAAAAAACGGATAAGATTTATTGAATCGGGATGGAATATTTCAGCATAGAAGATTTTTGCAGTAATTACGGTTGAAACATATGTTCGCATATGATAAACTGTTTTTAAGGAACAAAATAATGCAAATTAATGTTGCAGAATAAAAATTAATGTAGAATGAAAATTAATGTAGAATGAAAATTAAAAAGCAGAACACCCATGCCGCAGAGATAATGATGAAACAGCAGCTGCGGAATACAGCATGAGAATTAAATTCATTATATAACCATGACAATAACTATGACAAGGAGTTGTCAGGTCAATTATAATGGCATAAAACGAATGGAGGAACTGATTATGAGTATATGCCTGTGGGCTGCCGGGAATCAGATAATGCAGCAGTATCATGACAATGAGTGGTGTGTGCCAAGCCATGAAGATTCCTATATTTTTGAAATGCTTATCCTGGAGGGGGCACAGGCAGGGCTTTCCTGGAATACCATACTTTCCAAACGGGAGGAATATAAAAAGGCCTTTCATGATTTTGATATTGCTTACTGCTCAAAGCTGACGGATGAAGATATGGATACCATCAAGGACAAATACGGTGTTATCAAAAACCGGTCAAAGCTTTATTCTGTCAGAAGCAATGCCGTTGCGGCAGCCAAACTGCAGACGGAATACGGGAGCTTTTCAAATTATCTGTGGGGTTTTGTGGATGATAAGCCGGTGATAAACAGCTGGGAATCCGAGGGGCAGGTCCCGGCCCGGACGGTATTGTCGGAGCGTATCAGTAATGATCTGAAGAAAAGGGGCTTCAAATTTGTGGGACCGGTTATCATATACTCCTTTATGCAGGCAATCGGTATGGTTGACGATCATATAGCAACATGTCCATACCATTCCGGAAGAAGGTAATTGTATTATATGGGCAGGATAAACAGCTATGTTTGCAATAATGATGCAGGGCTGTTATAATTGCGCACAGCATGCTTCCGGCTATTTATCATATATTAAGGACCTTCAGTCGTATCAAGATCTAAGAAATAATTATTACACAGGCTTGAATACAGAAAAGCTTCGGAAAAGAAATATAAAGTCATTAGAAATTCTTGGGTTTCAAGTGATCTTGATTTTCAAGTGATACTGCAATAGATTCAGGTTAGTATCAGTGAAGAGAAAAGCCCGCCGAAAGTTCGGCAGGCTCATTTGTGACGTCATTTAAAGGTACCGTCGAGGTACGCTTTCAGGACAGCTTCAAGAATAATATAGCAGAATAACTTCCGGTACATCATATTTTTTGTGTACATATTCTAACGGGTATTGATAATATATACTTTGCTGCTCATTATTGGAGCGTCCCGTGTCAGGGAGTGATGACCGTGCCGTTCAGTCCCATAAGGCATTGGCGGGCATTGTCCATATGACCGATAATGGCTTTACGGCCTTCTTTCTTTGATACAAAATTAATGCTTGCATCAATCTTGGGAAGCATGGAGGTGACGGGAAATTGACCTTCTGCACTGTATTTCTGTGCATCAGCCACAGATAATGAATCCAGGGGCTGCTCGTTGTCAGTCCCAAAATCCAGGGCTACCTTCTTTACTCCCGTTAAGAACAATAAAATGTCGGCATCCAGCATATCGGCAAGCTTTTCACTGGCCAGATCCTTTTCAATCACCGCGCTTGCTCCCTGAAGGACCGTTCCCTGCTCCAAAACCGGTATACCGCCTCCGCCGCAGGCTATGACAAGCTGATCGGCTTCTACGAGTGCCTTGATAGCGTCGATTTCATAAATATCAATGGGCTTCGGCGATGCGACGATCCGCCGGTAACCGCCGTTTTCTTCGGTTACGTAATTTCCCTTTCGTATCTCTTCATCGGCTTCCTCTTTGGTCATAAGGCGGCCGATGACTTTGGTGGGATGATGGAACGCAGGGTCAAAGGTATCCACACGCACCTGTGTTATGATGGTGGATACCGTCTTGAATATGCCGCGGTCCAAGAGCACCGTTCTTATTGCATTCTGTAAATCATATCCGATATATCCCTGGCTTAACGCACCGCAGACCGACATGGGAGCTACGGCATAAGCATTGTCCAAACGGCTGAATTCGGTCATTGCCCTGTGAAGCATTCCAATCTGGGGACCGTTGCTGTGGGTGATAATGACCTTATATTTGTCCTCTACCAGATCGGCAATTGCGTATGCCGCATGGATGATTGATTTTTTCTGTTCAGGAAAGCTTGTTCCGAATGCGTTTCTTCCTAAGGCAACTACGATAGTTTTCTTCTTCATTTAATAATCTCCATTTCATCTATTTGATATGACCATAGCTTGATTATATATTTTAAATATATCATACGAAGGCTTTTCATGTCAAAAGACTTCTTACCTGTTTAAGCCTTGTTCTGCCCGTAATTCCCATTTACCTGAGCCGATATGATGAAAGATATCGTCTTTTCCGAGATAGGTTTTCATATCACTGGAGTGTTGAACTCCATAGCTGCTATGTACAATCTAGATATTCAAGAAACCAGAACTTATTATACTATATTCGCAAGCTCATATGGTATAGGCACGACCTGCCATGATGCGCACTCACTTTGTTCGGCGCCGGTATAATATCTACTGATATTATACCATAAGCTGACAAAAGCTTGCAAATAAAAACAGGCTGCCGTAATACCAACCTGCTTTTGTCCTTATGATCATTTATGGATCTTTCACAGTATTCCAAGCAATCTTTCTCCTCAAAGCATATAAAAAGGTACTGTAAGGCAGAATAACCGGTCTGCTTTACAATACCTTCATTTCTAAACACATTAACCCTGATAACCATGTGGATTTTTCAGCTGCCAGTTCCAGGCGTCCGCGCACATTTCTTTAAGCCCTCTGGCGGCGGTCCATCCCAGCTCTTTTTCGGCCAGGGATGCATCCGCATAGCATATCGCCACATCACCGGGCCTGCGCGGCTGGTTGCGGTAAGGAATCTGTATTCCGCAGATTTGGGAGAATACCTGAATCAAATCATATACACTGTAACCCTGACCGGTACCTAAATTATAAATATGAATACCGGGTGCGCCGTGGATGTGCTCCAGAGCCTTCACATGACCGACTGCAAGATCCACCACATGGATATAATCACGGATGCCGCTGCCGTCCGGGGTATCATAGTCATTCCCGAATACATTGAGTATCTCCAGCTTTCCCACAGCTACCTGGGTTATATAAGGAACCAGATTATTGGGCAGCCCCTTCGGATCTTCCCCGATCAGACCGCTGCTATGGGCGCCGATGGGATTAAAATAACGAAGTATGGTGATATGCCAGGCCGGATCGGACCGGTATAAGTCACTTAAAATAGTCTCTATCATTAATTTGGTCCTGCCGTAAGGATTTACAGCGGATACCGGGAAATCCTCCCTTATGGGTACGGTTGCGGGATTCCCGTAGACAGTGGCGGAGGAACTGAATATCAGTTTTTTAACGCCAAACTCCCCCATGATATGGCACAGGTTAAGAGTCCCGTTAATGTTATTCGTATAATAGTCCAACGGCTTAGCCACTGATTCGCCCACGGCCTTTAAGCCGGCAAAATGGATTACAGAATCGATCTGCTCCGTTTCAAAAACCCTGCGAAGGGACGCACTGTCCAGCAGGTCGGTCCGGTAGAACCGGATTTCCTTTCCCGTAATCTCCCGGATCCGGTCAACAGACATCCGGCTGGAATTGCACAAATTATCAACGATTACGATGTCATAACCGGAATTCAGCAGCTCCACACAGGTATGGCTTCCGATATAACCTGCTCCTCCGGTAACCAGTATAGACATATGTCTGCTCCTCTCTGTTCATGGCTCTGCCATATTACACCTGCATACGCGATTGCTTATCAGGAAATCTTGAATATGAGAGGCTTCACCGCCGCATCATCTGCAGGATTATTTGAGGCTTTTTCTGCTGTAGGGGGGTCAGGTTCGGAATCTGCTTCCTCTTCCTTTTTCTTAAAATATGCATTGGTCTCTTCGATGAAATTGTTCATGATCTCATTCATGTTATTGGAGATCTTATCGACATTCATACTGTAATCAGCCATACTACTGTATTTGTCCTCGATGCTTGACAGACTTACGCGGAACTCGGAAGCCTTGGTGAAGAAATCCCGGATCATACGGTTGTATTCCAGCTGGCGCTGTTCAATGGCAGTACGCATCTTCTCGCTGTTTTCATTGACAAACTGATAGTATTCCTTCATCTGCTCATGAATATATTCGATAACTTCATTGCGCATCTTTGACATCTCATAATATGCCCGGAATGAGATCTCGGATGCCTGATTCATGCTATCCATCTGCTTTTTATCCACTGATTTGACTTTATCCTGTTCTTCAACGGCAATCATGGCAATGGCAAGCTCTTCCTGCAATTGTTTGATTTCCTTCCGGGCAGCCTCTAATTCCCCGGCTTTTTCCCTGGCTTCCTCCAATTCATCGGTTGCGGTTTCCAGAGCGGCCCTGGTGCTTGTCAATTCATCGGCGGCAGCAGTTAATTCTTCCGCTTTATCCTTAAGGATCTGTTCCATTACGATCTTGTATTTCTTCTCGGAACTGAGCTGTGTCTGCAGATCCTCCTGGAAGGAATTATCTGCTGTGCTGTTCCGGTCCGTCATATCTGCGATTTGCTGCTGAAGTTCGATGATTTCGCGGTTTAAATCTTCATTCTGCTTGTGATAATGCTTGATCTGGGTCGACAACTCCGTATTCTGAAGCCTCAAGGCTTCGGATTCCGAAGTGAGCGAGCTTACCTGGGATATAAGCTCGTTCTTTTCCGCACTCAGCTGTTTGAGATTTTCTTCAATGCTTTTTAGATTGGCTTCTAAAAGATTGGCCTTGGCACCGCCGATCTCACTGTTCTTTATCTGTGTTTTTAATGTAGTTATAGTCGCATTCAGGCTCTCATTTTCTTCACGAAGAGCATTTATCATCACGTTAACTTCAGATACGTTATAACCAAAAAAACCTTTTTTCATAGAATAAATCCCTCCGCAGCTTTTTACTGAACTCTATTTATAAGAAGATATTGACAGAAAATAAAAACAAAATTCCTGCCATTATTGTATTTCTTTTATAATATTATCCCATGATATAATGTTTGTCAACTATAGACAGAAAAACCCAAAATATACTTTGGAAAATTTTTCTTGAAAAAATAGGTATTTTGTATTATAGTAGTTTTTAGACAAATGATATAAAATAATTGGTTAAACAATTGTTTTCACTTGATATTGTGTTTATCTTATATTATATTAGAATATAATAGGGTTTAGGATGTATTACGGTTAATTCTTATATAGGAGTGAAAATATATTATGAGCAGCATCCTAATCGTTGGAGGATACGGAACATTAACCAATGAATTGATTAATAGATTCTACAAAGAAAATTGGCGTATATATACGCTGATCAGTAATAAAAAGCTTATCAAACCTGCTCATGTATTCGAACAATATATATTCAGCTATGACAGCGACAGTATTAAAGAGATGATCAGCAGCTGCCGTCCTGATGCCGTATTGTTTACCGGCGCATATGATCCGTTATATCACTGGGAGGATGAAAGCATTATAGAGGAATCCTTGAATTATATCACCGGTCTCAGCAATCTGCTCATGTGTGCCGCTATGCTGGGCGTAAGACATTTTGTCTATATATCTTCCGACAAGGTTTATGAGGATGAATATGTGGTTGATATCAAAGAGGACATGCCTACCTCTCCCAACAGCTTTAAAGGGATGACCATCTCTCAGGGAGAGAATCTGGCCATGCATTTTAACCGGACAATACTGAGCGAGGTAACGGTGGTAAGAATTGCCGGTATGTACGGTATTCCCGCCAACCGGGAGGCCTGCACGGATATTTACTCCGGAATGTGTCTTAAAGCCCTGGCTTTAGGACGTTTAAAGGTAAATGCAAAGAAGGTCCTGTCCGCTTTATATGTAAAGGATGCGGTTGAAGCATTATATCTTCTTATCAGCGCACCGGAGAGAAAGCAGCAGCTTTACCATATATCCTCCATGGAAGAGGTAACGGAGGATGTTGTCGCGCAGCTGATTCAGGAGAAATATTCACATCAGATTGATATTGTGGATCAGACAATCGGTTTAAAGCACAGAGTTATTCTTTCGAATGAAAGATTCTGCAGGGAGTTTTCTTTTGAGGTCAGGAACAGCTACAGTGATATCATTCCTCAGATTATCTCCTATATGAAGAACCATAAGAATCTTTTCTTTCATGATGATGAAAAATATGAGGGTAAGGGTATTGGGAATCGGCTTCTCCGGTTATTCAAAAAGGTTTTCCCTTACCTCGAATGCCTTATTTTCTTTATTCCGTTTTTTATGTTGAATAACCGGGCGGTGGGCAGCTCTTATTTTAACGGGATTAATTTCTTTCTGCTATATGTACTGTTATTTGCGGTGGAGCATGGCAGGCAGCCCGCCATATTTGCTTCCCTGCTCAGTGTGATCGGATATTGCTTCCGGCAGATGTATACATCGTCAGGTTTTTCCTTATTGATAAATATTAATACCTATATATGGATCGCCCAGATTTTTATTGTGGGACTGACCGTAGGGCATTTAAAGGATAAGTTCCGTGAGACGGAGGCAGACAAGAACGAGAAGATCGATTTCCTTACAGACCGGTTGAATGATATAACTGCCATTAACTCCAGCAATACGAAGATTAAGAATTATTTCGCTGAGAAGATAATCAGCAGTACGGAGAGCATCGGACGTATCTATGATATTACGTCAAGGCTTGATAAGGCTGCCACGGGCGAAGTACTGTTCGCCGCACTGGATACCCTGTCGGAGATCATGGATACACCGGATGTATCCATCTATCTGGTGTCGAACAGGGATTACTGCCGTCTGGCGTCTGCTTCCAGTGAAAAGGCCCGTTCTCTTGGTAAATCAGTTCCTATGGATAATTATAAAATGATTTTCGATGTGTTAAAAACAAAGCAGGTATATATCAATCGTTCTCTGGACAGCACGCTGCCGATGATGGCGAGTGCTCTTTTTGATGATAAGGACAATATGAGAATTGTTATATTCCTATGGGATATTCCTTATGAGCAAATGACCCTATACCAGGCCAATCTGCTTACGGTGGTCGGTGCCCTGGTTTATTCCGGGGTTGTAAGGGATGCTGATTATCTGGACGCATTGGCTTACCGCCGCTTCATTCCCGATACCACGATTCTTCAGGAGACCGCATTCAAGGAAATGCTGGAGGTTTACAGCCACGCCGGAGAAAAGGGCTATGCAGAATTGAGTGTTTTCCATATTAAGGGTGATACGATGCCGTTAAAGGAACTGAGCGATATCATCAAGCCTCTGCTCCGGGATACGGATTATGTGGGTATCATGGCAGACGGCAATCTGGCGGTTTTATTGACGAATACCAATGTAACTGAATCCATTCATGTAAGAAACCGTCTGGAGGACAAGAACATTACGACTTATTCGGATAAGGAGCATGATCCGGTATGGACACAACAGGACTCTGGACTGTTCTGGTAATATTAATATTGAATATACTGATTGCATTTATCGTGTTTGTTGCGGCCTTCTTTCAGAAAAAAGGCCGGCGCAGCACCGTTTTTATGCTGTCTTGGTTCATTTTCATCGTACCCTTGCTGGGGATATTATATATCTTATCGGGACGGTTCATCAGCTTTTTAAACCGGAAAAGAAATGTTGATATGAGTGATGTAAGCTTCAGCCAGGAGCGGGAAAAGCTGATAATGCCTCCGGACCGGGAGACAGAGATGAATTATGTACCGATACAGGATGCTATGGCAGTATCGGATACCACCAGCCTGCGAAGACTCCTTCTGGATACACTGCGCAATAATGCAAAAAAGGCAATCTCCAGTGTTGCGGTTGCCATGAACAGCAAGGATACGGAAACCTCCCATTATGCGGCCTCGATTATATTGGATGCGTTATCCGAATGCCGTTCCACGGCGCAGAATATGATAGAGCAGATGCAGAAGCATCCGGAGGATGTGGAGATGAATCTCCTTGCCTTCGATTATATACATGATATTCTCAGTATGAAAATTATGAATGATGTGGAGCAGAGGTCATACATCTATATATTGGACGATGTAGCGGAAAATCTGTTCAGCCATAATCTGTGGTATATGACGGCAGCCCATTATCTGTGGATAACGGATCTGTTCATCTCCGTCAAGGATTATAATATGGCGGATAAATGGGTAACCAGAGCGGGGACGTACAGACCGTACACGCTGGAGACTTTTAAAGCCAATTTGCATTTATACTTTGAACAGCAGAATCAGACAGCTTTTTTCGATTGCCTGAATGAGCTGAGAGATTCCGACATTATTGTCGACGAAGAGATTATGAGCCTGTTCCGTCTGTATGACGGGAAAACTCAATAATAATTATTTTAATAGAAAGTAAAGGAAGAATGGTTTCAAAACGCAATTATTTTACAATTATAATATTAATGCTCATGGTATTTGTAATGTTTATGTTTGTAGGCGTGTCCTCGAATATTCTTTCGGACACAACTAAGAACAGCCGGGCGGAGAATAGGCCTGGCATTAATTCTTCGGATACCATAACAGCGGATTCTCTTAATATGGATACGGATGCTTCAGCCGGTTCCGGAGCAGGCAGGAGCATCTCCGGTACAGGGAAGAAGCTGCGGGCGGCTATCCTGTCGGAAGGTACGGATGAGACGGTTTCACAGTTTCTTGTGGAATGGTGCGTATATAACAAATACCTGTACAGGATTTATGATACCTGGCCGGATGCCGGGGAGATGGCAGATTATGATATGGCGCTGTTTGGTGATTTCAGAGTCACGTCGGAGGATTCACAGCTTTTATATGCTTATTCGGATTTGGAGTTGGTCATGATATTTACGCAGCTTCCCGGTTATCAGGAGATCTCTTCTGACAGGAATTTGGCTGCTTTTTTTGGTATCCGGGAAAGTGCCGCCGACAATGTGGTTACCGACGGCATTAAGATATTTTCCGGTTTTATGCTGAATAAGGAGCGGATCTATGCAGAGGGCGACTATTTCGGTGATCTGGATGATACCAGGGTCAATGTGCCGTATTATACTCTCAGGGAGGGATATGAGGTATATGCCGTGGGCTTATTGGATAATCAGGCGGAGCTTGCCATCAAGGACCGGGATCTTCCGCCGCTTTTGTGGAGAACTGCAACGGGCAATTCATTTGTTTGTGTTATAAACAGTGATATTTTTAAAGGCATGTCCATGCTTGGTGTGCTGACCGGGTTTATGGCACAGCAGGGAGACTATTATATCTATCCCATAGTAAATGCACAGACCATTTCACTGATTGATTATCCTTATTTTTCCGATGAGAACAATGAGGTGGTGCAGAGGCTGTACAGCCGGAGTTCGGAAGCGGTGGCCAGAGACATACTGTGGCCGAATATCATTCAGATATTAAAAAATTACGGCGGTTCCTACAGCTTTTTTACAGCTCCCGAACTGGATTATCAGGGAGATGCCGGTCCCAAGGGGGATTATATCGGTTTCTACCTGCGGGAGATCGACAAGCTCCCCGGTAACCTGGGGCTGTCCCTGGGTCAGGTATCGGGAATCGGCCTGAAGGATATGGTCGGTAAGAATGAATCGTTTTTTAAGACCTACCTTCCGGAATATGATTTTACCGCCCTGTATGCGGCGGATTTTCCTGCCGATGAGGTGAAGAGCAGCCTGAATTATGAATTCTTTCAGAATATCAGCCTGGTCATGTCCGATTATACAGAGGGGGATGAGCTGATCAGCTTCCTGGAGGAAGGGGTGCTTTCGGTAAAATTCAACCTGGATGGTTCCCGGCATGAGACCGCGGATGACCTGCAGATGATCTGCATTGAGAATGCATTGGGCATGTGCAATATGAAGATGGACATCGGACGGGTCATTTATCCGGAAGACAGTCTTGATGAGTGGAATTACCTGAGCTTGAAATGGTCCAGGGGAGATACTTATTTTAAGGATTTTTCCATGCTGGACATTGTGCCGGTTTACGAGATGGAGAAGCGCATCAGGCGCTTTTTAGCGCTGGATTATACCCAGGAATATGATGAGGACAGGATCAATCTTCATATCGACTATTTTGATGAAGAAGCTTATTTTATTCTGTCTACCAATTTAAGAAGCATTGAATATGCGGAGAACGCAACGGTGGAGAAGATCTCCGATACCGCGTACCTGATCAGGGCAGAGGCTGCGGATGTGCGTATTTATATGGACATGGATAATATTCTTCAAAAGCCGAAGAATAATAAGATAATCCCCAGTCATCCGGAACAGGAATGATCTGCCGTCCGGCGGCAGGCGTTTAAAGAAAGGCATGGTTATTCATGAAGGTTTGCATGATAGCGGAAGGCTGCTATCCGTATGTTGTCGGCGGCGTATCCAGCTGGATACACAGTATAATTAAATTATTCCCCAATATAGAATTCAATCTTATTACAATTATAGCAGACCGGAGCATCAGCGGCAAATTTGCCTATGAGCTGCCGGACAATCTGACAGGGATACATGAGGTCTATCTTCAGGATGTGGACTGGATGGGCAATTATAAGACCAGAAGAAACCGCGTACGTCTGAAGAAAAAAGAAGTGGAAGCGCTGCGGAGCCTGATCGTAGGGGAGGATGTGGACTGGATGACGGTATTCCGTATCTTTAACCGGAAGAATGTCTCCATTAATAATCTGCTGATGAGTCCGGAGTTTCTTGAGATCACAAAGGATTATTATTCCCTCCGGTTTTCCGATATTACCTTTTCGGATTTTTTATGGACACTGCGTTCCATATACCTGCCGCTCTTTTTTGCATTAAAATGCATACCGCCCAAGGCAGATATCTATCATTGCGTATCCACCGGGTATGCGGGTATTATCGGCAGCCTGGCCCTGTCCATATATTCCAACGCCAGGCTGCTTATCAGCGAACATGGTATTTATACCCGTGAACGTGAAGAGGAGATCATTAAAGCGAAATGGGTCCAGGGGATCTACAAATCCATCTGGATCGAACAGTTTCGCAAGATGGCCAAATGTGCTTATTATTTTGCGGATCTGGTGACCGCGCTTTTTCAGCAGGCTCATTCCCTTCAAGTCGAATTAGGCTGTCCGGTTGAGAAGGCAATCATTACGCCAAACGGTATTGATGTGGAGAGATTTGAAGGCATTCCCATGAAAGAGCCGGAGGATCCGTATATTAATGTGGGTGCAATTCTTCGGGTAACTCCCATCAAGGATGTTAAAACCCTGATCAATGCATTCTATTACGCTCATGAGAAGCAGCCGAGGCTGAAGCTTTGGATCATGGGACCGGATGACGAGGATCCGGAATATGCGGCGGACTGCCGTGAACTGGTAAGGGTTATGCGTGCGGAGAATATAGAATTTACGGGAAGTATCCGTACAGCAGATTATATCGGGAAGATGGATATGACGATTCTCACCAGTATCAGCGAAGGGCAGCCTCTTACGATTCTGGAGGGCTTTGCGGCTAAGAAGCCCTGCATAGCCACCAATGTAGGCAACTGCCATGGTCTCATATACGGTGAGAATGATTCCTGCGGCGATGCGGGGATCGTCGTATCAATCATGAATATTTCCGAGATTTCAAATGCGATCCTGAAGCTGGCCAATAATCCGGAGCTGGCCGGGCAGATGGGCAGGAACGGCTATAACCGTCTTATCTCCAAATATAGAAGTATATATATGGAGGAGACTTACAGAAAGATATATAAGACACTGGCAGGGATGAGTGATGTTGTCTACCCGGAGACACCCTTCGTTCCGCTGCTGAAATAGATATCAGGAAGACAGAAAGGTGAACTTAGTATATGGCAGGAATCGGTGTACAACTGAACAGAATATTTGACCGGCATACGGTAACAGCATCTCTTTACGGCATTGGTTTCAGCTTTGTATATACAATCGCACCCATGCTGGTTGTCATCGGCTGTCTTCTGGGAATGTTCCGGGTGCTGGGCTTTGATGAAGTGGGATATCTGGAAAGGGAAACCTTTTCCGTCAGTATCCTGTATATATTCATATTTTCCCTTCTGACCTCCTCCCCCTTTAATTCGGTGCTTTCAAAATTCCAGACAGACAGGATCTATGAGCAGCGGTATGAAGATATAAGACCGTGTATTTATGTGGGAACGATTACAAATCTGACTCTTTCCTCCGTCATAGCGATTCCGTTTTATGTCTATGAGGTTATTGTGGGACATGTGGCCGTATACTATGTATTTACCACGTACATGGGCTATCTGGGGCTGACGCTGACCTTTTCCACCATGGTTTATAATTCCATACTGAAGCAATATAAAAAGATTACGTTATATTTTATCTATGCCATGCTGCTGACCTTTGTGCTGTCTGTCATCTTCCGGTTTCTCTTCCGGTTTTCGGTTACCTACAGCATGCTGCTGTCCCTGACCATCGGATTTTTACTGATTGCAGCCCTGGAGCTTGCCAATGTGCTGCGGTATTTTCCTGTGAACAGCCGAAGGTACGGAGATGTCCTGCACTATTACAGGGTATACTGGAAGCTGATCGCTTCCAACTTCTTATATACGCTGGGCTTATTTATTCACAATTTTGTATACTGGGCACAGCCGTGGCATCTGGTAGTGCGTAATACGTATGTCTGCAACCAATCCTATGATATGGCCTCCTGCCTTGCCATGTTTACCAATATATCCGCCAGTGTATTGTTCATCTCCAGAGTAGAGATGCATTTTCATGACAGATACAAGGATTATACGGAGGCAGTCATCGGCGGCAAGCTGGACAGCATTGAGAAGGCAAAAAAGAGAATGTTCCGCGGGCTTTCCTCGCAGATTCTCTCTCTTACACATATCCAGTTCATTGTGTCGGTGGTCGTTTTCCTGATTGCAATTATAATTCTGCCCATCATGGGCTTTGCCGGTATGATCATGGAGATATACCCGCAGCTGGCGGTAGGATATTTTATTTCCTTTCTGATGTATTCGGAGATGCTGTTCCTGTATTATTTTGATGATCTGACAGGTGCGGTAATTAATGGTGTGATTTATGCAGGCATCGCCCTTGCCGGTTCTTTGATGGCATCACAGCTGTCCGCCATATGGTATGGCGCAGGATTTACCGCAGCCTCCTTCCTGGCCTTTTCTTTCTCTTATTTCAGACTGCGCTGGATTGAGAAGAATCTGGATACCCATGTTTTCTGCAGAGGCACTGTCTTAAAGCAGGTAAATGCCGATATGCCGGAGTCGGATGTTTATAATGTATATCGAGGGAAAAATGTAATAAAAAAAGCAAATATATAACTGGAAGGAGAAATTATATGTCAATTATGCTTCGGATCTTTGTATGCATATCGGGCATGGCTCTGATTGTTATGGCCAGAAGAGCCAGTATAGCCCGTAAGATGACGGAGAAGCAAAGCCTGTTCTGGATCGCCGGAGGATTTATCATTATTTTATTTGGTCTGCTTCCTAAGCTGGTATATTTCATCTCAGACCAATTCTCAGTGGATTATCCGCCGTCCATTATATTTGCAATTGCCATCATACTTGCGATCTATGGAATATTTAACTGCTATAAGACCAATGCCGAATTATCGGCGCGGGTTCAGGAGCTCGCTATGCAGGTGTCCTTGCTGAATGAGGAGAACAGCCAATTCAGGGAGCTGTTAATGCGGGAATTGTCATGTACCAGAGAGGAAAGCGGCACGGAGAAGCAGAAAGAATGAGAAAAAGGCTGTTATTTATTATTAATACCATGGGAAGGGCGGGTGCGGAGACAGCCCTGATCCAGCTGTTAAAGAAGCTGGATTCCATGGGAGAATTTGATTTGTCCCTTTATGCCGTCATTCCCTGCGGAGAACTGTTTCACAGGGTGCCTGACAATGTGAATATTCTCAACCGGCATATCAGCAAGGGCTCCGTATTATCCTTCACCGGGCATATATGGATTGCGGCGGAAGTCATATATTCGTTCTTTTATAAGCTGACGGGATTTCGAAGGCTGGGATATATGATTAAAATTATAAAAAAGCAGAAGGCCTCAGGCCGGAAACTCCAGTATGACAAGATCTTATGGAGGCTTCTGGCGGAAGGGCGGCCGGCTTTAAAAGGAACCTACGATCTGGCGGCGGCCTATATTGAAGGAGCGGCAGCCTATTATCTGGCAGATAAGGTGAAGGCTCTTCATAAAGCGGCATTTATCCATATTGATTATCTGGAGGCGGGCTATACACCGGAGATGGACCGGAATTGCTATGGTATGATGGAGAAGATATTCGTGGTGTCCAACGAGGTGGGAGAGAAGTTCTGTAAAGTATATCCGGAGTATCGGCATAAGGTAAGACTGTTCCGGAATCTGCTGGATAAGGGTGAGATCCGCCAAAAAGCAGCATCGGGAACCGGCTTCACGGACGGATTTGACGGTATCCGCCTGGTGACGGTGGGACGCCTTCATTATCAAAAGGGTTATGATATTGCGATCGAGGCTTTGGCGAGGCTGAGACGGGACGGCTGCCGGGCGCGCTGGTATGTAATCGGCGAGGGTATGGAACGGAGTAAATTGGAGATGCTGATTAAGAAGCATGGAGTTGAGGAAGACTTTATCCTGATGGGAGCCAGAGACAATCCCTATCCATATATGCAGCAGGCGGACATCTATGTGCATGCTACCCGTTTTGAAGGAAAAAGCATAGCGATAGAGGAAGCACAAATATTGGGGAAGGTAATCGTTGCATCCGATTGTACCGGCAACAGGGAACAGATTACGGCGGGATATGACGGAATCCTGCTGACGCTGAATACGGATAATCTGGTATGTGAGCTTAAGCGCATCATTAGTCAGCCGGAATTACGCAGGGAGTATGCGGAGCGCGTGCTGGAGAAAGAATTGGATTTTCCGGCGGACCTGGAATCCATGCTGGAGATACTTAAGGAAGAGAAGGACGGTTTATTATGAATAAAGTACTGATTATAGTTCCTGCGTTTAACGAAGAAGCAAATATGGCAGCTTTATTTAAGGATCTGTGTACGCCGGAGATCCGGAGCTTTGCAGATATTCTGGTGGTCAATGACGCCTCCATGGATCAGACCGGACATATTGCGAAGGCCTTTGGTGTTACCGTAGTTAATCATGTATTTAATCTGGGCTATGGTTCTGCGCTTCAGGTAGGCTATAAATATGCAGTCCGCCAGGGTTATGATTATGTCCTTCAGATGGATGCGGACGGCCAGCATAATACCTCCAATATCGCTCATATTTATCAATGCCTGACCACACCGGATGAAGAAGGCAATCTGCCGGATATCGTTATCGGATCCCGCTTTGTGGAAGGAAGCCGGTCCTTTAAGATATCGGGATTAAAGAAATTCTCCCTTGGGCTGTATTCCTGGCTTATTAAAAGAATAACAGGAAAAAATATCACGGATCCCACCTCAGGCTTACAGGGTCTTAATAAAAAAGCATTTACATATTATTCTAATTTTGGCAATTTTGATTACTTTTACCCGGATGCCAATATGATAATCCAGATGCTGCTGCTGGGTTTTCGCATTGTGGAGACGGCATCCGTCATGCATGAAAGGACGGCAGGCGTCAGCATGCATACAGGGCTGATTAAACAGATGACTTATATGATGATCATGCCGCTTAGCATCCGGACCGTAGTAATTCGGATTAAAAGAAAAATACAGAAATAATCTATGCCTTTTAGCAAAGCTGGAAAGAAAGGTTCCTATATGTCACGAAATAATACGATTACTAAAATAAAATGGCTGCCGCTTCCCAGAACCGAACGGGCAGAAGCATTGAATAACCCCTATTGCGGGCTATACACAATCTTCCGTTTTTATGCCGATAATGAGATGATGCAGCCGGAAGGAGAAGTGATTGAAAAGGTCCCTGTCAATGCAAACCGGCAGCTTTGTCTTGTGGAGATCAATCTCCTCCATTTTAATGAAATACCCATATCGGAGGCTGCGCTGAAGATCGTTGGGCGGATATTCCGGCATTTTACTATTCGCCGGAGGCAGATGATTGTACGCTTCGTATATGATTGGGAGGGAAAAGGTGTAATAAATGAACCGAAAGACATTATGGTAATCTTAAATCATATGAAGCAGTTGTCCCCGCTCCTGAAGGAATATGCGAGGAATATTTATATACTGCAGGGACTTTTTATCGGCAGCTGGGGAGAGATGCACAGCTCCCGTTATCTGAGCGACCGCAATATGACACGTCTGGCAAAGCAGCTGTATGAATGCTCAGGAGAAGATACACAGATCGCACTTCGCTGTCCCAGCTTCTGGAGAATGATATTCAAAACTTATCAGCCCCTGGATGAGGAAACCGCCTTTACGGATATTCAGAAAGCAAGATTTTCACTGTTCAATGACGCAGTAATGGCTTCGGAGGCTGATTTCGGCACTTATGGAAGTATAAGTGCTGTTAATTCCAAGTCTTACGGTGATAAGTGGGTACGTGGGGACGAGCTTGATTTTCAGAATAGATTATGCAGATACGTATCCAACGGCGGTGAAGTCATTAATGAATGCAGTTATAATGATGCGGCACCGGCAGTTGAAACCTTGAAGGCAATGCGGGTTTCCTATCTGCATAGTGAATATGACAGCCAGGTCCTTGACAAATGGAAAGCGAACAGGTCCGGCGCAGGCAGTGCCTTGTGGAAGGATAAATCTGCATATGATTATATCGCGGCCCACCTGGGCTACCGGTTTACCATAGAGGATACCAATCTGTCGGTTGTCCCGGATAAGAGCGGCAATCTGAGGGCGTCTGTTAAGATCGGCAACCGGGGGTTTGCTCCCTGCTACCATAAGTTTCATGTAAAATTTGTCATCCGCACAGCATCCTTTTCGGAAGAATATGAGTATGCCGTCCATACGGATACCCGTATGTGGATGCCGGGTGAAACGGTGGAGTTAGAGACATTAATTACTGTCATGGGCTGGAAGCAGAGAAATTATATCCTGTGCTTTGGCATCTACGATCCCCGGACACGGCAGCCGGTCCGGATCGCCAATACCTTCTCTGCCGCGGACCACTTGGGTGTATACAGTCTAGGTAACTTTATTACTGATCATTAGGTTTAAAGGATTATTATGGAGAATTCATTGCTAAGCGTTATTTTAATTGCACGAAGAAATACGTCCCTAAGCATTATGCATGCATTGGACAGTATTCTTAATCAGATATATTCGCCGATTAAGGTGCTGGTGGTGGATGCGAATGAGCCGAACAGCATGTACAGTCTTGGCTTGCAGGAGGATCTGGCCGGGTATCCGGAGGTAGATTATCTGCAGATGGATCATTCGCTTTCCGTAGCGGAGATTCGAAATCATACGCTTTATAATGCGGAAGGTGAATATATCGCATACTTAAGCAGTAATGATGTCTGGGATTCTACGAAGGCACTGCTGCAGATGGGACAGCTGAAGGAGGAACCCCGGGCAGCTGCTTCCTGCAGCAACGGCAGGCTGATTGATAAAAGGAAGGTGCATGTGTCGGTTGAGCCTTTAATTGAGCATGTGACCTTTGATGCTTCCGGCTGGGTACTGGATAATCCGGCAAGAATGTCTGCCCAGGTCATATACCGAAGGTCTGCCGTACAGGAAGCAGGAGGATTTGACGGAGGGTTTATCAATTTCTGTGACGGTGATATGCTGCTCAGGCTCAGCAGGAAGAACAAGGTCCTGATTCTGCCGGTCTCCTTATGTGAATGCTGCATTACGCCGGATAATGAGGATTATGACAGGTACAATCTTATGGATAATCAAAGGCTCCTGAATAAGCATATGGATTTTTTTCTGGTGAACAAACGCATGACACGGATTTTTTATACACGGATGCTTCATCTGGCAAAGATCAATTACCTGTGGCTTCATTATTTCATCTACGCCTTTATGTATTTTATAAAAGCACCCGGTCATACCATATGGCTGTTATTAAGAACCGTCAGCCGGATGTTCAAATATATGATGTTAGGATTTCACAGAAGTCTTTCCCTGTTCCTTGCGGATAAACGGATGAGAAGGGATATCCGCCTTATGGAACAGGGGAAGCTTGCAAGGATCAAGGCCTTAAGGCCGGTAACCGGAGAGGTCCGGACGGAAGGAAAGGCTGTCGTATTTGCATCTGCCCGTCAGTATAACGAGCATAAAACCCTGGATTTCGCCTTTGATCACAAATTGAAAAGCATTGTAATTCCGGAATATGTCACAGTGATTAAGAAAAGTATGTTCTATGGCTGTGACCGGCTGGTTTCCGTTGAGATACCGAATACGGTGCTGGAGATACAAGCCCATGCATTCCACCGGTGTAAGAATCTGCGTCAGGTTACCATTCAGGAAGGAAGCCGTCTTGACAAAATCGGTGCGTATGCTTTTGCGGGCTGCAGTGCCCTTGAGACTGTGAGTCTGCCCTCCAGCGTCGTACAGATCGGTAAAGGTGCATTTTTTGAATGCTGCTCTTTGAAGCAGATATTGTTCCAATATATGCATAACGGCGAGGAAAAAACCGGCAGAGTTTTTCCGACTGCGATTTCAAAGCTTTCACGCCATACCTTTGCGGGCTGCTCCAACCTCTTAATCGTTGAGTTTGGTGCCAACAGTATACTGGAAACCATAGAAAAGGGAGCTTTTATGGGTTGTATCAGGCTGAAGAAGGGCCTCCTGACAGGAAAAGTGAAGACACTGGGAAGCTATGCCTTCGCACATTGCAGGAAGCTTGAGACAGCGGCATTTCCACACATAGATGCCTTGGAGAGGATCGGCAAATGTGCTTTTATGAATTGTGAAGCCTTATCGTATTTTCAGCTCCCTAACCAGCTTGAGCATATCAATGAACGCACCTTTTACGGCTGTTCCAATTTAAAGCAGATTAAGATTCCAAAGAAGGTGCTTTCCATCAATCATCAGGCATTTGCAAGGTGTACCTCCCTTGTAACGGCGACCATACTAACAGGAGATATCGCAATCTCGCCCTCAGCTTTTGAGAAGCTTACGGAGGTCCGGATACGGGCGGGTGCGGATAGGGAGACAGCTTCTGATCAATAAAGGGATGTTATCAAATGGGCTCTGAGGAGAAGAAAAATTATATCTATAATGTCATATACCGCCTGTCTATCTGCATATTGCCATTGGTGGTCACACCTTATGTGGCGCGTGTGCTGGGAGCGGAACAGGTCGGCATTTATTCGTTTTCAAGTACTGTTGCCTGTTACTTTATCATGTTCGGCAAACTGGGCCTTGACATCTACGGTAACAGAAGTATCGCCGCCTGCAGGGAGAATATGGAGAAAAGAAGCAGGGTATTCTGGGGTATCTACACCATACAGATGGTTACCTCCATTCTATCCATTCTGATCTTTATTCTGCTGATCCTTACTGTATTCCGGGAAGACCGGAGAGTGTACTGGATGCAGCTGATCTATGCGGCATCCGTGCTTTTTGATGTCAGCTGGTTTTTTTACGGGATGGAAAAATTCCGTATCACCACCATACGAAGCCTGATCTCCAGAGCCTTGATCATTGTACTGGTTTTTGGATTTGTACATTCCGACCGGGATCTTTGGGTATATGCCTGTGTCATGTCCGTTTGCTTTATGCTGGAGCAGGTACAGCTGCTCCCGTTAATGCTGCGCCAGGTAAAATGGGTGCCGCTTAAGAAGGATGACATCCTGCGGCATATCCTGCCGAATATCAGGCTGTTCATTCCGCTTTTTGCCCTTAGCATCTACAGCTGGCTGGATAAGATAATGCTGGGGGTCATCGTTAAGAGTACTGCGGTGGTTGCCTTTTATGTGTATGCGGAGAATATTATTAATCTGCCCAAGGGAATACTTTCAGCACTGGATACCGTTATGCTGCCGCGAATCTCCAATCTGGTGGCAAATCTCCATCTGGAGGAAGGAATACGGAAGATGAGGGCATCTGTCAGATTCAACAGCTTTATCTGCTGCGCACTCTGTTTTGGTATTGCCGGAATCGCTCCAAGCTTTGTTCCCTGGTTTTTCGGACCGGAATATACTCCGTCGATCCTGTTGACTATGGAGCTTGCCATGGTGATGATTCCTATGAGCATTGCCAATGTTGTACAGACACAGTACCTGATTCCCTTTCACCGGGAGCATATTTATATCTGGGCGGTTTCCCTGGGAGCCCTGACGAATATTATTTTGAATTTGACGTTAATTCCGCTTTACGGGGCATCCGGAACGGTTATCGCTACCTTCGGGGCGCAGCTTGTGATTTGTATTTTCCAGATGCTTCATATCAGGCAGGTCTACAA
The DNA here is from genome assembly GCA_023424995.1 of Bacillota bacterium. Taxonomy (GTDB): domain Bacteria; phylum Bacillota; class Clostridia; order Lachnospirales; family Lachnospiraceae; genus Mobilitalea. The sequence continues at coordinate 33,780 of JAFADH010000058.1, forward strand.
TTTCCGCATGCTTTTTAAGATGCTGCTGCCCTTTATGATCTGCGGTATCCTTGAATTTGCGGTGGTATATTCTCTTTGCAGCCTTCCGGTGAATACCTTTGTGCTGCTGGTGATACAGATTTTCGCAGGAGGCATGGTATACCTGGCGGGATGCGGCATATATGTGATATGGATCAGCAAGGAATACCGTAATATCGGAGATATTATAAAGAGCCTGAAATTTTAGGATGGAATATATGGGTAAACTATGTAATAAAGAATATGGGCAAAAACACTAAAATGTATGAAATCAACCAAAGTATAGAATGTATGAGTGAAAATCATGGGATAGAATATTAAGGCAAAACTCAGTAATGGAAAGCATGAGCAAAACGCTGGAATAAAATATATGGCAGGTACCAGGGAATAGATTATATGGGCAAAGCTGTGAAATAGGGCATATGAATAAAGCCATGGTATAGAATGCATGAAAGAAAAATAATGAAATAAAATCTATGGGTAAAATCCATGCATAGAATCTGTAAGTTTGATGTGATAGAATGAGATAGATCAGAAAAGAGGTGGATGCAGAGAAGTGATAGTTGATACAAAAGCATATGTGCTGTCTTTAATAATGGTATTAATAGGTTGTCTGATCCGGGATTTTTTGCTTCCGCTTCTGGTGTGGAGAAAGCATCTGAAAAACAAAAGCTATGGCTACCGGTTCTGGTTTTGCGTAATCACACAGGCCAGCCTGCAGATCAATCTTGTACTGCTTCTGGGCTTCTTTAACATCTGCAACCGCTTTACCGTCATCGGAAGCAATATATTGATATACGGACTGATTGTCTGGAATTATTCCGATAAAAAATTCTTCTGCCGTTGTAAGGAAGCAGCAGATGTTCTATGGATTGCTTACAAGAAGGAGAGGCTGTTTCGATTTGTAGTCCGCATAATGAGGGAGTGGATTAAGAATCATCTGAGAACAGCACGGGGCTGGGCCGTATGGAGCTATATCCGGAGAAATTGGATTGAAATTACGCTTCTTGCAGCACTGGTAATATATAACCTCTGGTTCCTGACACATAATGTCCTGCTGTATCACAGCTATCAGTTCTCAGATATCCCGGTGCATCAGTCCTGGATCTATGAGCTGGAGCAGGGTACTTTATTTTCCGATGGCATTTATCCCTTCGGCATGCATGCCATGGTATATTTCATCCGTATTATCTTTCAGTTAAACCTGCGTGAGATCATGCTGTATGCC
>JAFADH010000110.1 GCA_023424995.1 Bacillota bacterium
TGACGTACAATCCGGTCAGCTCCATGCTTCGTACGCGTAAATATCAGGACGGAGGTTATGGATCCATCCTTTAACAGATGAAGTAAAAGATCCTTTTTATTAATCTTATCTACGTAATACAGATATTGCTGTATTGCATCCACAGTGGAAGATACCGGCGTAATCGTTATCTTGCTTGGATTATTCAGAAGGGCATTCGATATTTCTTCGATCGACGGAGGCATGGTAGCCGAGAAAAGAAGTGTCTGTTTGACAGGCGGCGTCTTTGGGATGATCCTCTTAATATCATGTATAAAGCCCATATCCAGCATACGGTCCGCTTCATCTAAAATGAATATTTTTATATTCCTGATATCTACTATGTTCTGATTCATCAGATCCATCAGCCTGCCGGGTGTCGCAACAAGAATATCCACTCCTTTTGCTATGATCTCCTCCTGCGGCTTTTGAGAAACACCGCCAAAAATGGCAGCACACCTTAACCCCGTATATTTACCATAGACGCAAAAGCTTTCTTGAATCTGAAGCGCAAGCTCTCTTGTTGGTGTCAGGATAAGCGCGCGAATCGTTTGCTGTCCCGTCTGTGAATTTTTATCCTTACTGAGCAGTTGAAGTGTCGGTATCGCAAAAGCTGCAGTCTTTCCTGTCCCCGTCTGCGCACAGCCTAACAGATCTCTTCCGCTGAGAACGATTGGGATGGCTTGTTCCTGTATCGGTGTCGGCACTGTATAAGCTTCTTTCTCCAGTGCTTTTAAAATTGATGGCATTATGCCTAATTCTTTAAATTGCATTCTATCTCCTTGATTACATATTGTTTACGGATTCCCCTTGTGGATTCCTTTTGTAATTTCCCTTTGTAATTTCCTTTTGTAGTTTCCAAAAGGCTTGTTTATTTTGATGTACCTTTTGTATTATACAACTAAGTCATATTTTTTACTATCTTTATTTCTTTATACCCACTCTGCACTTACTCTTCTCCGGCCTTATAATTATATATGGGCTTAATAATCTTCACAAGCTCTGCCGTATCCGCAATATTGCTTACGATATCCTCCAGTCCTTTGTAAGCCATGGGACATTCATCCAGGGTATCCCTGCCCACCGAAGTGGTATAGATGCCTTCCATCTGCTTTTTGAATTCCGATACGCTAAAGGTATTCTTAGCCGTGGTTCTGGACATCAGCCGTCCTGCCCCATGGGGTGCGGAATAATTCCAGTCTTCATTCCCCTTGCCGATGCAGATCAATGATCCGTCTCTCATATTGATGGGAATCAGCAGCTTCTCCCCCTTCTGCGCAGAGACTGCTCCTTTTCTGAGAATCATATTATCCGTGTCGATGTAGTTATGAATGGTGGTGAACTCCTCCACCGGCTTCAGTTTCATGCCGCGGATGAGCTCCTCCATCATTGCCTTTCTGTTAAACAGGGCAAATCTCTGGACGATCTTCATATCATGGATATAGTCCTCCATAAGCTGTCCGGACAGATAAGCAAGCTGCCTGGGTATGTCGGTACGTACTGCCGCCTTTAGGGCTTCTATGGCTGCCTGTATCTCTTTGTCCCTTCCTTCCGCCTTATAGTCCTTAATTAGCTGATCAATATCCGCCGCAGTATTTCCGTTCAATGACTTATAAGCCTGCTCCTGATAGTAACCGGCCACCTCCAGGCCCAGATGCCTGGAACCGGAATGAATGACAATATAAATATTCCCCTCGTCATCCTTATTCGCCTCGATGAAATGATTCCCTCCTCCAAGGGTGCCAAGTGATTTTACGGCACGGTCAAGGTTAAGCCTTGCTTCTGTCCTGCATCTTAGCTGAGTCAGGTCAATTTCATCATTAAATCTGTGGGCGGATACCCTGACATTGTAGCCTGAGGGGATTCGCTCATAGATCAGCTTATCCAACTTCTGTAATTCGATATGTGAATTCTTAATCCGAATGGTCTCCATACCGCAGCCGATATCGACGCCCACAAGATTCGGAACCACACTGTCCTTAAGGGTCATGGTGGTTCCGATGGTGCAGCCGGCTCCGGCGTGGACATCGGGCATGATCCGGATTTTAGAATCCTTTACGTATTCCTGATCGCATAAGGTCCTGATCTGGTCAAGGGCGGTATCCTCCACAGTCTCCGTATAGACCTTTGCCGTATTGTATTTTCCTTCTATGATTCGCATAGATACCTCCGTTAATAATCTTTGTTTTTCTTATACTCCTTTAAGTCTGCCAGTTTATAATTATTCCTGTCTGATCGTATTTTCCTGTTGGTATTCACCGCTTTTGCCCTGGGGTAATACTTGTTGCATTTCTGGCAGTAGTGCTCGTGACAGGCTTCTCTGCCCTTCCTGCACTGCCCCATTGCGATATAGTGTATGCAGACCGCTTCTTTATATTTTGCCATATATTTACCTCCTGATTCCCGGTAAAAACCGATATAAAAAGAGCCGATCAAGGGTGATAAATATATCACTTATAATCGGCTCCCGATATGATTTAATTCATGTGACGGCTGCCGACAGCATCCGAAATATGCTGTCGCTGCCTCAATCTATACCTAAAGGCGGATTTCACCGCATGAAATCCAGGTATATGGGTAATCGCATATCTCAATAATTTGTGTGTCCGTATTACGTTGTTCTGTATATCTTGATCTCATGGCAATGACTCCTTTCTTTGTTATTTTAATAATCGTTACAGATATAGACTATAGCACAGAACCGGCGGGATGTAAAGAAAATCATCCCAATGCTTCAAAAAAGCGCAGAGTGCAGCCATCCGGGGTTGTAATACTGCATTCCCTGGCTCCCCAGGGCTGTGATGTAATATCTGAGATTTGATCCCAGCCACTGTTCTTTACCAGCTTATGCAGTGCGTCAATTCCTTCGATCATCATGAAGCCTGCAACTCCCTTAATCGGTTCTCCCTTGAATAGATGAAAGCCTCTAAATGGTGTGATATGAGCCACCGCCACCTCACTTGGATAGTCAAAGACACAGCCATATTCACCCTTACCGGCATTGTCTCTTGCCACAACATCTCCGAACCATCCCAGAACTTCCTCAAACCATTTGACCGTTGCATCCATATCCCCTGTAAAATAAACCGGTCCGTTTTCTCTGACAACATAACCTCTTTCACTAAATCTGCTCATTTTCATAAGCCTCTCTTTCTCGATAATTTCGAAGGTAATTCTGGGACAGGCATTAAGATCCACCTCCATATGACGTATTGCCGAAGGCACTATTCCAAACAGCTTACTAAACGCACGGGAAAATGCTGCCGGGGATTCATAGCCATATTTCAATGCGATGTCAATTACTTTAGCATCGGTGCTTTTAATATCCCCGGCTGCAAGTGTCAGCTTTCTTCGGCGTATATATTCACTGATCGAAACATGCGTCAGAAAAGAAAACATACGTTGAAATTCCCATGCCGAACAACCGACAAATCGGGCTGCGGTATTATAATCAATGCTTCCGTCCAAATTATCCTCGATATACTCAATTGCATCGTTCATTCCTTTTTGCCATTCCATGTGATCACCTCCGTACTTTTATTATAAAGAAAAGGCTTCCTTCCTGCGTTGCATCCGGTGTATTCTTCTGCAAAGTCAAAGCTCTGGCAATTCTGATTACGTTCATCTGTAATTCCGGTAATATGCTATTATAATAGAATGTTAATTTATATTCGTCAATCATCAATGTCTATCCGCGTCTGCCGCTAATATATGAATAAATAACATTGAAATGAGCTCCATATATTGGTATATTTAAGACAGGCAGGTTAATGACGATCACGAGAGGTATCCCTATGAAAACAGAAAAGATATTAACAAAAAATAACACATATCAAAAGCTTATAGTTTTAAAAAGCAACCGGAATAAACGCCATAAATATCAGGAGTTTCTTGTAGAAGGAGTGCGTAATATCAACGCTGCGGCAGAAAATGGATGGGATATCAGATCCCTGATCTATGCGAATGCTTCGAAACTGTCTGAATGGGCTGAGGGTATTATCCGAACCGCCAATACCTTCGTCAATTATGAGCTGAGTACCGAACTTATGAAGGGGTTAAGCGGAAAAGAAGATACCTCCGAGCTGATGGCTGTGGCAGGTATGCGTCCGGACAGTCCCGATATATTAAAATTCTCCCAGAACCCTGTGATTGCTTTGTTCGACCGGCCTTCCAACAAAGGAAATCTTGGAACTGTTATACGGTCCTGTGATGCACTTGGAGTAGAATGTCTGATACTGACAGGACATTCTGTGGATCTGTATGATCCTGAAGTCATCGTATCTTCCATGGGTTCCTTCTTTAACATGCAGGTAATACGATTTCATGAGAATCAGATGGTTTTTGATTTTATCGAAAAGATGAAGGAGCGTTATCCCGGATTTCATACAATCGGAACTACTGCCCGTAAGGAATATCCGCTCTACCAATTAAATCTGGCCGGCCCGGTGTTATTTATGATCGGCAATGAGACGGACGGGCTATGCAATGCATTTAAAGATTGCTGCGATTATCTGGCAACAATCCCTATGGCAGATACTTCATATGCAACATCATTTAATGTCGGATGTGCTGCGACAGTAATGTTTTATGAAGCATCCAGACAGAGATCTGAGCTTACGGAGATATCACATGGAATATAAATATGCCCGGAACGATAATTATGAAGACTTCGCCTGCGGACGGGTAATCTACCATATGGGAGGCGTGCCCACCTTTCCGGTGAGATTATCCCTTGAAATATACGAACGGTGCCTGCATTATTCGAAAAAGCAGAAGGATATCCGCCTCTATGACTGCTGTTGCGGCGGAGGCTATATGCTTACGGTATTGGGGTTCTTAAAGAATAATACCATAACGGAGATATACGGAAGTGATATAGATACCGGGTATGTCAAGTTAGCAAATGATAATTTAAGCCTTTTGTCCGGTGAGGGTCTTCAGAGGAGGCGGAAGGAACTCGGATTACTGTATGAGAAATACGGGAAGGAATCTCATGCACAGGCTCTTCAGAGCCTGGAACGGCTGAGACAACTGCCGCATTCTGAGATAAAAACACATATATTCAGTCAGGATGCATTTGAGATGGATGATCTTCCATTTATCCCTGATATTATCATAACAGATGTACCTTATGGCAATTTGGTGGAATGGAATGATGAAAGCAGCAGCGTGAACCGCCTCCTGGAAGTTTTGTCCGGGGTATGTGACACAGAAACTATCCTATGTGTATCCATGGATAAAAAACAAAAAATTCAAACCAATCTATATCAAAAATTAGAACAGCAGATAATTGGGAAGCGTAAATTTGAAATTTATCAAAAAAAAATATACGGTACTCTTGCTTGTCCTAAATTATATGCTGATCAGGGCAGACTTGATCAATGGGTACAATTATTTCTACGTGGAGACGGTAAGAATATCAGATTGGCGGAGGGTCTTGCAACTAATAACTTCAAATATATCGGACTTGTATCCATTAAATTAAAAGATTTATCTGTTTCCGGAGAACTGCCGGAATATATCACAAGCCTTAGTGATATAGATTGGTTTTGGCAAGTAACAGATAACATGATAGATGCCATGAAAAACGGATGGGAAATGCCACCCTTGATCGTGCATTATCATGATGATGGTTATTATCCTTTAGACGGCCGCCATAGAATCGCAGCACTTAATAGAATGGGCATTACAAAGACTATGGCTGTAGTTGTGGTTAATACAGACGAAGATTATATGCATATCTGTCATAAGACGGATAGAATGGAGTGATTGTTATAATACATGTAAATGCCAGAGCAATAGTTATACAGTTGGTTGATAATGAAATACAAATCTTAATTCAGAAAAGGCATAAGCCGGGGGAACTTGAGTGTTATGAACTTCCTGGAGGACGAATTGAAGAATATGAATTAATAACAGAGGCCGTCAAAAGAGAAGTATATGAGGAAACGGGCCTTGAGGTTACGGAAATAGAAAATCAAGATACTCAGATAATAACACATAACGATATTAATTCATTTTCAATTCAGTGCATTAAGCCATTTACCTCCTACCAAACAATTCAAGGACCTGTAGATTCTTTTGGAGTATATTTTATTTGCAAGGCAAAAGGTAATATAATATATCAAGGTGATGACAGTGTTGATGTTCATTGGGCTTCTATCTTAGAAATAGAAACTTTAATAAAAAATAATGCATTTTCCGAAATAGATAAGCCTGCTGTAATACTTTTCATGCAGGAAAGAATTTAAATAACTGATGCTACACTTTATAACTCAATTACTGTAATCATTTTTCTAACCCTATAAGAAAAGGAACCGGGAAGATAAAGCCAAATTAAAAGGCATTATCTTCCCGGTTTCTTTTCAGCCTATTTATTATTTTATAACACGTCCCGTCAGTTCCGCAGCCTGCATCTGTGCCAGGACACCCAGCTCGGCCGCCTTAAAGGCATGCTCCTGGGTCATGGCATTCTCTGTGCGGTTAAAACGGTAATATTACGGTAACTTTTTTATGAATTGCCTATGATAAAATATTAATAAGTATGTCCAAGGGAGGTAGTATATGGCAATAAACAGAATTCTGATTATTGAGGATGATAAGGGCATATCGGATGCCGTTGCCCTCAATCTGCAATATTCGGGATATGAATTCATGGTATTTGACGACGGAAGTGCAGCCGCGCAATACTTGGAGCAGGATCACTCCTTTGACCTCGCCCTTCTTGATATCATGCTGCCGGGGCTTGACGGCTTTGAGTTGTTTGATCACATGGAAAGATATAATATTCCCGTCATCTACATCACAGCGAAAACAGACTCGGCATCCGAAATCAAGGGACTGCGCGACGGAGCCGAGGATTATATCGTGAAGCCTTTTGAGGTTCTTACGCTCCTTGTGCGTATCGAAAAGGTGCTGGAGCGCACGGGCAAGCTGAATAAAGTCTACCGTATCAAGGATATAACGGCAGACCTTGAAAACCGTACGGTGATCAAATGCGGCGAACAGATTGAGCTTTCTCCTTTAGAATTTGATGTATTTGCAATCCTGATTAAGAATAAAAACCGTACCGTGCCGCGTGAACGCATCCTCAATGAAATCTGGGGAGTAGACTGGTTTGGCGACACGCGTACGGTGGATGTCCGCATTGCCAACATCCGTAAAAAGCTTGATCTCACTGATGAAATCAAGACGATTCCCAAGACAGGCTACCGATTGGAGGAACGAAAAAAATGAAGCTATGGCAGAAGGTATCGTTGATTTGCAGCATCGTTTTAACCGGGATTATAACTGCTTGCAGCCTCATACTGATATTACAGTCGAAAACAACCATTCTGGAGCTGACATATAAGCAAACAAGGGAAAAACAAAGCAATCTTGCAGCCTCTTTTTATGAAATGGCAGGTTATTATTCGCTTGACGGGGATTTGCCCGCAACAACCTATTCCCTGGTCACATACTGCTTTTCACGCTTCGCTGATTCTGCCTCCGTACTGCAAAAGGACAATGAAACCCTGTATTCCGAGATCTCCATTTTTCCCGGCGATTATCTGAAGCTTGCAAAAGCTTCCAAACAGCAGCAGTTTTCAGGTGAAATAAATGGCAGGAACATCCTGATCGTCGGAAGCCATGTGACGGTGAAAAACACGGAATATACGGTTTGGGTGGTAGAGGATATCTCATCTATTTATAATGACATCCATATGATGATATGGATGTTTATCGCAATCAGTATAGCCGCCATTTTATTGGGGACGGGTATGATTGTTTTTCTCGTTCGCCGTGCGATGCACCCCCTTTTACAGCTGAGAGCTACCACAAAACGAATTGCTGCCGGAGAGTATGGGGAGCGCGCCCCTATCCTCTCCCATGATGAGGTCGGCAAGCTTGCAGAGGACTTCAACACAATGGCCAATGCCGTACAGGGGCGCATCGCTGAGCTTACCGAAACCGCAGAGAGGCAGCGCTTGTTTATCGGCGGGGTAACACATGAATTTAAAACGCCGATTACCGCCATGCTCCTTCACACGGATCTGCTGCAAAACGCGTATTTGGAAGAGGATGAAAAGCAGGCTTCTCTTTCTCATGTGGAAAGTCAGTGCAAATGGCTGGAGCGGCTTACGCAAAAACTGTTGAAGCTCATTACTCTGCATGGCTATCCTGAATTAAAACGCGAATCCGTGGCGGCCCTCTTTTCCCGGGTGCGGGCAAGCATGGACGAAATACTCCAACAGCGCGAAACACCGCTCATGGTTGATTGCAGTATTGATACCCTGGATATGGACATTGACCTGATGCAATCCCTCATTATAAACCTTGCGGACAACGCCTCAAAAGCCTCCGAGCCCGGGCAAGCCGTTATTCTGCGGGCATACGGCCATACGATTGAGGTGCGGGACCACGGCTGCGGTATACCGGAAGACGAGCTTGAGAGAATAACCGAGCCCTTCTACATGGTGGACCGTTCCCGAAGCAAAAAGAAAGGCGGCAGCGGGCTGGGACTTGCGCTGGTTAAGGAGATCGCCGCCGCCCACAACGCAAAAATGCTCATTGAAAGCAGTCCAGGGAAAGGCACGGCGGTTCGCATCATCTTTCCGGAGTAACAAACGGTAACGTATCGGTAACGACATTTCACGGGTTGTCTTTCATAATAGGATCAGAATGATGAAATGAGGTGTTTACAGTGAAAAAAAGAAATTGTATATTATTTGCCGCGCTTATAGCATTGGCGGCTCTGTCCGGCTGCCGGCAGACGCCGGAAAATCCGCTGGTTATCGGTAAAAATACGGAAAAGATGCTGAAAATGGCAATGGCTCCCCAGGATATGCAGGGAAGCCTTCCAAAGGTCCTGGGTGTAACGGCCGGCCGCTATGAAACACATTTGGAGGATAAGAGCGGCAACATCAAGGTGACAGTGGATGCCGACGTCGTCTTGCCGGATGCCGGCAGTATACCGATCATACGCGTAGCAGCTAAGCCGTTCAGTCAGGATACGGTAGATAAATTGATTGGCATATTGTTCGGAGACGGGGTGCTGTATGATCCTGACTCCCTTTCTGAGCTCACAAAAACCGATATTGTTAAGCTCCTTACACAATTCAAACAGATAAAAACGGAGCTCGAAGCCCAGGGCATGGTGCCTGAACAATCAGACAGCAGTGTAGGTGAAGTGAACATATCCGGAAATGATATATCTCCAAACGAAGAGGTAGCAGTAAATGAAAATCAATTAGATCAGGTAAATCATTCGATAGAACTTTACGAGCAAAAGCTTGGGACTGCACCAATTGAGAAGATATATACAGAAGTGACTGGAAAATTGGAGGCTCAGGATTTATCCGGGATATCCGAAGAGAGGCAAATGGAGTATCAAGGCAAGCTGTTTGAGATAGCCCACGTGGGACAATTGAACAAGGCCGGCGGCATGAGTTCATTGCTCGTTATCAACAACGAAAAGTCAAATTCGTACCACATCCAGTACATTAACCGTAAGGATTATGACAGGACGGCAGGAATGTATTATACGGAAGAAGAATGGAACGGGATGAATAAAGCCGTCCGGCTGGAAGCGGATGCATTGGCATATCCCGCCATGACAGCGGAGAGGGCTAAGGCACTGGCGGACCAATTTCTGTATAAAACCGGTATCGGCTATTTGGATTGTGCACATGTTGAAAAAGTAATCGGAGGCTCCAGCAGCGAATATACAGGCGGCATAAGAACAGGGAACCTGCTCAGAGCTTACCGCCTGCAGTATGTACGCAAGGCAAGCGGCGTACCGGTGACTTATTCCAATATCGAGAGCTCGTGGGATGATACGGATTCCGGCAATGTCTGGAGATGGGGTTATGAAAGGATGACATTTATCATAGACGACAGCGGCATTGTGGAGATGGTATGGTCGGCGCCCTATGAGCTTGCCGATACGATAACCAAGACAGCCAAAATACTTACTTTTACCGAAATACAGGACATTTTTGAAAAGATGATTATGGTTAACAACGCTAACTATTCGGAGTACGGGATGGATTTGAAGGTTACCGGGGTCCGGTTGGGACTGGCACGTATAACGGAGCAGAATAATCTAAAGAGCGGTCTTCTGATACCGGCATGGGACTTCTTTGGCACAGCTGAATATCACTACGGAGACGAAGAATTAGATTCATATACGGAAAACGATCCGGGGAAAAGCTATCTGACCGTCAATGCTATCGACGGCAGTATCATTGACCGGCGTGCAGGGTATTAAGGTTTTTAAATAGAAATCAGGTGTATTTTTCCGCACCGGGCACACAGAAAGAAAAAGTAGTTCTTTCCGTAATTTAGTTGAAAAGCAGTATATATCCTGATAAATAATTGCTATATTACAAAAATTCAAAAACATTAATCCTTTTTAACTAATATCGTAAAAACAAAAGATGCTTGACATTTTCCACTATTAACTCTACAATAGTAGAGTACTAAGCTACTCAAGTTTTGAAGCTATTATTAAAATGAGGGAGAGATGACATATGAAAGAAACACTGACAAGGCATGAATGGATACTGATGGAGGCATTGTGGAACAGGCATCCCATGTTTCTGTCCGAGATTACGGAGGCGACAAAATCCTCCGTCGATTGGAACAGCAGCAGTTATTCCACTTATCTTAAAAGGATGACGAATAAAGGGCTGCTGGGCTATAAGACCATCAGCGGAAACCGCTGCTATTCGCCGCTGATCCGGCGTGAGGACTGTATTGAAACCGAAAGCAGCTATATCCTATCCAAGATGACGGAGGACAGCAAGCGTCTTCTGCTTGCGAATATGATCGAAAAGAGCGGATTATCGGACGAGGACAGAGCCGAATTGCAGGAACTGATTGCAAGGCTTGGCAGCCATGCAAAAAAGGAGGGCAGACATGAAGACGCTTAATATTTTATTGGAGATCACCATATATTCCGGTGTTCTGTTCTGCGCCATTATGCTGCTCAAACTGCGTTTTAAGAACAGGCTGTCCCCTTTCCTGCACTTTGCCGTATGGGGCCTGCTGATTGCCCGGCTGCTGATTCCCATGACGCTGGAAAGCTCCGTCCGCCTGTTTGTCATCCCCATCCAAATGCAAAAGGAAACGGCAGCGGAACAGATACAGTCCACCCTTAAAAATCCGGATACCATAACAAATACGAATTCCTACAACGCTACTTCTTCACATCCGCAGATAAACGGCAGACAAGTCCTGGCTGAGGCAGCTCCGGCAGCGGCCCCTGATAATGCCCCTGAAATCCGGCGGGCACCCTCTCTC
>JAFADH010000132.1 GCA_023424995.1 Bacillota bacterium
CAAAATTCATGTGTTCCCCATTTCGTGATCAGCTTACCCTGGTTGATATAAGTATTGTGGTCGGTTGTATCCGTAAGGATATCCTTCCATATAATATCCTCAGACTGCCATTTCTCCGCGTATTTTGCTTTTTCCAGATAGGATTGTGTCGTTTCAACAGCAACCACCCTGCACTCAGGGTCATTTAAATTAATGGCCAGACCATGACCGATTTCCATTAAGCCTTCCTGGGAGCCGATTAAGCCTGCATTTTCAAGTATGTATTTGTCAGGAAAGGCTGCTTTTAGCTGCTGCAGGAATGCATCTACGCCTTCCCAGGTCTTTAAGGATTTCTTATCGACAGTAATTCCTGCCTGTTCCGCAAGATCGCCTCTCCATTGGAAGAAGGTGCGGTTATTCATGGACATTGTCCAGGGAAGCGATACAATCCTGCCCTTTGATTTAGCAGCATCAAGAATTCCCTTTTCCTGATATACTTTATATAAATCAGGTGCATATTGAGGAAGCAAAGTATCCAATTCCATATAAGCATCATTTGCTATCATCTGATAATAACAGGTCCAGTCACTATCAAAGTTTAAATCCCAGCTGTCACCCGCGCCTGCCTTAACTAATAATTTTTGAGAAAAGTCCGTACCGGCTATAAATTGTACATCAAAGGTCGCATTCAGCTTATCCTTCGTGTATTCTGATATCTTCGCCCACACCTTATCCGTGTCGGCCTTCTTATCTCCATAGAAGATAAAATGCAATGTTACCGGTTTTAAATCCCCCGAATCATTGTTCCCATCCGCAGGGGATGATCCGTTTGCTTCATTGCCGCCATTGTCTTTGTCCGTATTATTGCCGCAGCCGGCTAGTATCGAGGCCGTAAATACCAGACACAACAGCAGACTAACCACTGTCTTAATACTTTTTTTCATACCTGTCTCTCCTTTTTTTATATTTATTACAAGAAAGTCTGTTATCTGCCAGTCTTTCAATGCAATCACAAGATCAGCCTTTTACTGCTCCAACCATAATTCCTTTGATAAAATATCTCTGAAGGAACGGATATAGCAGGATAATCGGCCCGGTAGTTATTATGACCATAGCCATCTTCACCCCGTCGCTGGGTATGGAGGCTAATAAAGCCTGGGCTTCTGCTGATTTATTGCCCATGGTCTGAAGGAATTGAATATTGGATACGATTGTTCTTAAGAGCATCTGCAATGGCTGAAGATCCGAGCTGTCTATAAGCATCAGGCCCAGCCACCAGTCGTTCCAGTAATTTAATGCCGCAAATAATGTAATTGTGGCAATGACCGGTTTTGCCAGTATCAGATAGATCTTGCGGAAGATCATAAATTCACCGGCGCCATCCAGCTTGGCGGATTCCGACATCTCCTCGGGAATGGTATTGAAGTAGTTACGGACCAGGAATATATACCAGGCGCTTACCAGACTGGGAACAATCAGCGCAAAGAGATTATTTTTCAGATGAAGGTATCTGGTACATACGATATACCAGGGAACGATCCCTCCGCTGAATAACATGGTCAGCAGCACATACAGATTAATAAAAGCTTTAAAGCGCAATTGCTTTCTTGACAGAACATAGCCCATCATGGTATTGATCAGAACAGAAACAATGGTACCTGATACCGTGACAATCAAAGTCACCCTGTAGCCGTTTAATATCATTCTTTTATTCGAGAATAATACTTTATAAGCGGCTATGGTCGGTTCTCTCGGTATAATACTGAAGCCATAGACAGCGGCCTCCGTGTCAGTGGTCAAAGACCCCCCGATCACCATCAGAAAGGGATAAATACATACCGCCGCGAATCCTATCACAAAGACATAAATCAAAATTGTACCCAAGCTAATTCTATATTTCAACATAATCATCCTTCTCCATTATTCTTCTATTCTTATACTGCTCTTACCGGTTAGAATAATGCCGCATCCTTCTCATATCGTCTTGCAACCCAATTGCAGGACAAGACCAGTATGAAAGAAATTACCGATTGGAAGAAGCCTGTGGCCGAGGAAATGGCGATATCCCCGGTCTGCCGTAAGGCACGGAATATGTAAGTATCCAACACATCCGTGGTGCTTCGAAGGGCCGGCATGTCATTCGTCACATTGTAGAAGAGTCCAAAATCCGCATTCATAATTCGCCCCACAGCCAATAGGGTCATAATCACCACGGTGGGTCTGAGTAAGGGAAGGCTGATATACCATACCTGCTGCCATCTGGTCCCGCCGTCTATTCTGGCTGCTTCGTAATAAGATTCATCAATCCCGCTTAAGGTCGCCAGATAGATTACCGAATTATAGCCCGCACCCTTCCATACATTAACAACCAAAAGAATAAAAGGCCAAAAAACAGGATTCATATAGAAGGCCACCTTTTCACCGCCTAAAGAGGTAATTAATTTGTTCAAAGTTCCGTTCTCATAGCTAAGAACTCCTGTGACAAATATTCCGACTACAACGGTTGATATAAAATAAGGCAGGAAGCTGATGGATTGCGTAATTTTTTTAATATGTTTATTAGAAATTTCATTAAATGCTATCGCCAGCATTAATGAAAATATTGTTCCGGCTATTATAAACAGAGCATTAAGCAGTAATGTATTGCGGATCGCCGCCATAGCAGCCGCATTATGATTAAACAGAATCTCAAAGTTCTTAAACAGGGGATCCATCCATTCACTGCCCCAGATACCGTTCCTGAAATTATATTTTTTAAAGGCAATAACAAGTCCGCCCATGGGCATATAGGCCAGCAGGAACAGCAGGACTATTGCCGGCAATGCCATGATATACAGCTGCCAGCCTTTTCTTATATCAATGAATAATCGTTTCAGTTTACCCGGGCTGCTATTTCCTTGTGTATTCGTTTCCTTCTTTTCCAATCTGCATCCTCCTTAATTTTGATATATCATATTATTACATATACACTTTGATATGTCAATATTTTTATTAATATTGCACATATTTATATTTCTTAGATTCTCATTTTCAAGCATTTTTACTTTACCTATATAAACAATCTAATTTTCATGGTATATCAAACTGACTCGTATTATATTTCACTGTAGTAACATACTTGTCATCTCTGAAAAAGATATATTATTATTTGACTTTTATCCTACTTTGATATACTATATTTACAGTGAAGATACCCATGAACAGGAGGAACGTATGAATCCTACCGTATCCCATGACGATAAGCAAAACAAAAAAAGCTTATACCAGATCATTATTGACGATATTTTTATTCAGATACAAAATGGTGATTATACCCTTGATGAGCCAATATGTACTGAAAAACTGCTCTCTGAGAAGTATGGAGTCAGCCGAATTACCGCAAAAAGAGCAATTACAGACTTAGAGCATCAGGGAATCCTCTTTCGGAAAAGAGGTGTCGGCAGTTTTGTCGTCAAGGATGCAAAGCCAAGGTACGAGGCCTCTGCTCCCGCTTATGCCAAACCCTCCAAAACCTTTGCTTTTATTCTTCCCTTTGACACCGCAAAGGGGGGCTTGATCGATACCGTAACCGAAGTAAGCACCGCGCTGAATGAATCCGGTTATTTTATGGGCATCTATATCACCAATGAAAAGGCTTCTAAGGAAAAGTATGCCATACGTCAGCTTCTCTCGCATAACATAGCCGGCATCGTATATTATCCTATGGGAAATAAAATCTATCTGGACATACTGAATCATTTTGTAATCGACGGCAAGCCCGTGGTAATTATTGATAAATCCAATGACTGTTCCTATATCCATAATGTCGTGTCCAATAATTTTGAGGGCGGAAAGCTGCTGACAGAGCATCTGATTTCGCTTGGTCACAGAAAAATAGCTTTCTTATCCAATGCCTCCATCGAAGAGACCTCCTCCATCAGGGACCGTTTTGGAGGTTACATGCATTCCCTTAGAAAGCAGGGGATTAACATCAATTCGGACTATGTTGCCAACAGTCTGGGTCTTCTTACTGAAAAAGACGCCCTCACAATCAGCAGCAATCCTGAATTAAATTCCGTAATCAACAGATTATATAACAGCGGAGTCACTGCCATTGAGGCGGAGAATGATCAGGTTGCCTATTCCATCTTCTACGCCTGCAAGGACCTGAACATCCGCGTACCGGAGGACATGAGCATCTGCGGCTTTGATAACTCCGTCTGGTCGCAGAAAATCGAAATGGGCATCACTACGGTAAGCCAGGACTTTCCCGAGATCGGAAGACAAATCAGTCATATATTGCTGTCTTCGTTAAAGGATCCAACCTATGAAATCCAAAAATGCATCGTTCCTGTGAAGCTCATCGTCAGAGGGTCAACCCTTCCGCCGGGCAGATAGATATTGTTGTAGGGATCAGGGATCAGGAAAAAATATGAGACCAAAGATAGATAAGAGATTAAAAGGTAGATATAATAATCAGAGGCAGCCATTTTAAATTAAGACGGCTGCCTCTGATTATTATATTCGTCTACAAGCTTTCGCAAGTACAAAATCATAGATTACGGTTAAGGTAAACTTTTATCCAATGTTAATTCCCGCTTTGCCGTTTCCCCAATAAACGAATTCTGAATCTTGATTATCCTTCGTACCGATGATACAAAGTGAATATACCCACACTATATTTTTATCTTAATTGTTAATTGCTTCAATGATTTGCGCAAGACGAGCAGTCGCTATCTTCCCTTCGTCTTCTTTATTAAACATTTCTGTTCTTAGCCCACCGATCAAATCAACGTTTTCGGTATTTTGAGTTTTTTCATTTTTAGCGCATGAACTTAAAGTAATATAAGGAATACCAATGTTAACTTCAGTATCATCTTACGCATAAGTCTATCCCCTCATCTATAAAGTAAATGTTGCTGTATATTTCTTTGAATCAAATGTTCATCTCGTTTCGTCTTGATTCTAAGATTTTTTAAATACTTTTATCCAGTCATATTCATAAATTGTAAAATATTATTATGTTATAATCCCATGCACAATAGTATAAATCCCAACTATTAGTTTATTTATTTTATAATTTCGACCACAAATTTGCTGTTTGGTAAATATATGATAGTTAATTTCTCATCTTTCTCTACACGGGGAAGAGTGAAATTATAGAAATCATACTCATTATCAATTGTAATTTTTTGTTGAGGAAGACCATAACGTCCTCTCCTAGCATCGATTGCTGTAACATATCCTGCAATCGTCTCATAATTACCACTAAATACCCGAGGAAGATCCAAACCAAACGGCAATACATAATAATAAAACATTAATGCCACTACACACCGCATAAACCATCTAACAGTAAAATTGATAATTCTCTTCCTTTTAGGTCTCATTTCCTTTTCAAATGGTTTTTGAAGAAAGCTCTTTTTGAAGCTATACTTGAGAAAAAAGATTGATCCTCCCGTAGTAAAAAGAAAAATAAATAAAAAAAATAAATAACTTTTTAGCTGCATCGTTCCACCTTCTTCAAATGCTAATAAACGTTTCAATATCCACCAAACAACATTATATTACTAAAAATGGTAAATGTCAAAAAGGGTATCGTTTATGAACAATACCCTTTAGCTTAAATTACTTATATGAATATGACGGCTGTGGTGTTGTGCTTGGAGGTTGCGGTAATGCCGGATATGTTGAAGAGGATTCTGGCACATCACCCCAGAAATCGAAAATATTAAGCAGGCCCTCTGCAATTGGAGCATAAGATGCCAAATTTGCCCTGATGCCTCTCAATATCGTTTTCATATGGGCATTGGTTCCGTATCTTCTCCGCAAGAATCTCCAAATTTAAGGATTTCATATTCATCCATTCGCCTAAGTTTTAGACCTTCGTAACAAATCATGTCCATAGTCAATTGTTTGTCCGCTGTTATCCAGTACAAATCTTCCGTTAACCATTTTTTTGAGTTTCATATGCTTT
>JAFADH010000197.1 GCA_023424995.1 Bacillota bacterium
AAATAATGCAAATATTCGTGTTCATGAAAGAGAATATGAAAGCATTGAAGAATGGGGCAGAATGTTCGAAGAATGGTCTGAGGACGAGGAATGCCAGAAACTTGAAATTGAGCGGCACAATTATTATACCTGGGAAAAGGAAGAGCTTTATTTTGTCGATGATCCCAATGAGCCAATGATTCCCTGGATACAGATGGCAGCAGAGAAAGAAATAACAACAAAATACCAGGTTAACGAGAATTATCTGATGCCAAAGGACCAGAGGAAGGGGCAATGAGAGCGGACGCAGGCTTTGAAAGTATGACAACCGATTATAACATTATCAATATTAAGTAGAATATGACAATAAAAATGATTATCCCTGACTTCAGACAGTTGAGGATAATCATTTTTGCTGTTCATCCTGATCCGGTGTATATGTCCGTTCGTTTCCACCTGTGATTCTGCTTTCATCTGGTTTTCTATGCTGCTAAAAAGTCACTTGATTTATTAAAGTTTTTAATATAATTTAAATATTATGGGATTATGCTTTACAATCATGCCTTTGTGTTCAATATAACGATTATTTATATTATATCCTTTCAAAGCCGGATATGGACTGATGCTCATCGTAAAGAATACGATAAGTATCTTCATTTAATAGTTTTAATTTTGGAACTCCCCCGCTGGAAAAAATCACCTGGCTGATCTGATTATTTTCGCCGTACCCGTACTTTTCCGAAGTATATATTTGATGATGCTCTTTGCCTGTGACCATATCCGGCAGAACCGTTATGTATTGGTCCAAAGCACCGTGATCCGAATATTTTTCCAGGGAAAGCAGGGTTATTGATTTGTGACCGGCGGAGAAAGTAAAGCCATAGATATTGCTTACTCCATAGATCATGAACTCTATTTCAAGACAACGGTCGGCCATATGCTTGTCACAGCGTATCAGGCGATTTTGTCCGTCATAATAATACTTATAATAATATCTTGAATTCGCCCTGGGTTTCAGAAGCTTATTACCGCGATTACATCCTCCGACAAGCCTGTCAAGAAGCGGCGACGGACAGTAATATCCCCTGTGCAGGCATTCGCCTCCGCTGGCGTATTCGATCCGCACGGCGTGGTTTAAAGTCTGCCGATCCAGTTCATCGTATTTATCACTATATTTATCCGAGGCTGAAATCATGGCATCGATATCGTCCTGATATTCCTTTATTGCTTCAGGGGAAGGCTCGGGAAGTTTTGAAATTATGCTTTCTGTTAAACTGTTAAGCTCGTCGGCCATAGTATTAAAATCCATATTATCAAATGTAAAGCTGCTTAACTGACTAAAATCTTCTGAGGTGAAATTGAAATTATTATTATCGGACATTGTTTTCCTCCTGATTTAATTATTATCCTTATGATACATGAATTTATATCGGTAATCCAGTATAGTCTGTACCCTGGGTTCAGAAAATTCATGAAATCTCCCAGATATGTAAAAATATATCAATATTTATTGATTACTGTCGAATAATATAATATATTATAGTTATCAAATGATAAATAAGGGGATCGGATAATAACAATGCTAAGAAAATACCATCATATGGGAAAAGGTATATTATTTACAATGCTGTCCGCGGGCTTGCTCTGCCTTATGCCGGTGAAGGAGGCAAATTCTGTGAACGTACAGGCAGATACGCCAAGAGTGCTGTTCATCAGCTCTTACTCGGAGAGCTTTGAGCCGGTCCCTGAACAGATTCAAGGGCTTAAGGAGATATTTACATCCCAGGGTATCTTAATGGATATGGAATACATGGATACCAAACGGCTGGATACGAAGCAGAATATAGAGCTGTTCTACCAATTACTGCGTTATAAGCTGGAGATGACGCAGGAATATGATGCAATTGTTGCGGGAGACGACCGTGCCCTGGATTTTGTCCTGGAGCATCAGGAGGAGCTGTTCCCGGGACTTCCCATTGTGTTCCTGGGTATCAACGATATCCAGAGAGCTGTCAATGCCGACAAGAATCCTTACATAACCGGTATTATCGAAGAGACTTCACTAAAGGATAATATTGAGATTGCATTAACCTTCAATCCCATGGCCACTCGGGTGATTGCCCTTGTGGAGAACAGCCCCACCGGTCTGGGGGATAAGGATCAGTTCTACCGGAATGAAGCTTTATTTCCCCAATTGGTATTTGAAGATTTGAATATCTCGGATTATACCTTTGAGGAGATGGCAGAGCAGCTTGAAGCGGTGGGTGATGACACCATTCTGCTTTTTCTCAGCATGTATACTGATAAAGCAGGAGCCTACATCACCATGGATGAAGCTGCCGAATTCCTGAATGCCCATGCGAAAGTTCCCGTATACCGCGCTTCCATCGGAGGGATAGGGAAGGGACTGCTGGGAGGAAAGATGATATCCTACGTGGAATCGGGACGGATTGCTGCCGGGATGGTTGCGGATATCCTGGAGGGAACACCGGTGGATACTATTCAGATGGTGGATAAGAGTCCGAATTTCTATATATTTGATTATCATGTGATTGAAAAATATAATATCGATCAACGGTTGATACCCAGGGATGCTATCCTTATTAATAAGAAAATCAGCTTTTTTGAGCAGAATAGGCGGATAGTTCTGGGAGTCTTATGTATAATACTGGTTTTGACTGTTATCAGTACCATTCTGATTGTGGACAACATTAAGCGCAGGATCATGCAGAAGCAGCTGCAGGATAGTCATGATGAGATATCAGCCACCTATGAGGAGCTGACTGCAACGGAGGAAGAGCTAAGAAACCAATATACTACCATAGAGGAGCATGCCCGGAGAATAGAGCTGCTGAACCAAAAATATGAAAATGCCATCAGTAATACCGACAGCGTTGTATGGGAGTGGAATACCGACAGCCGTGAGTTATATTTCTCACCCAACATCGATCATATTCTCAGGAGGAAGATCGGGCACAATATCCATGTGGATACTATTCTGAATATGATACCCGATGCACAGATAAGAGGACAACTGGTGGAGGAATTCATAAACTTCACGCTGGGCATAAAAAAGAGTATCCAGATAGAGCTTCCGTTACCCGATGAAGAGGATAACCTCAGATGGATATCCATCCGGGGCAACGGCCTTGTTGATATGGACGGCGCAGTACATCTGGTCCACGGAATTCTCTCGGATGTGACGAAAGCAAGGGAGCAGGAGGAATATATAAAGCATCAGGCACACCATGATTCCCTGACGGATCTGCCCAACAGGATGTATTTTATGAAGCGGTTAAAGGAAGCGATGGGAAAGGAAGAGCCCATAGCGGTTCTTCTTATGGACATTGATAATTTTAAGGGAATCAACGATACACTCGGACACCGGTACGGAGATTTGATTTTAAAGGAGGTGTCAAGCCGTCTCTCAGAGTTCAGAGATAACGATGTATTTATCTCACGTTTCGGAGGAGATGAATTTATGATGTTCATCTGTGATACGATGGACCGGGTCGAATTAAAAGTCATGGATATATTAAAGCGGCTTACGGAGCCTGTCATTATAGACCATATGGAGCATCATATTAAGTACAGTATGGGGATAACCCGTTATCCGGAGGACAGCAGAGACATAAATGAATTGATCATGAACGCGGATACTGCCATGTACAAGGTAAAGCATGGCGGAAAGAACAACTGCATGTTTTATAATAAAGAGATGCAGGAGGAAGTTAAGAAAAAGGCGCATATTGACGGAATACTTCGTAAGGCCGTTGATGAGGACGGCTTCGGTCTCATGTACCAGCCCCAGGTCTCGGTGCAGACCGGTGAGATCATTGGCTTTGAAGCGCTGCTGAGACTCAAGGCACCGGATATTCCTCCGAACGAGTTCATCCCCATTGCAGAGGAGACGGACCTGATATTTCAGATAGGCCGTATGATTACCCATGAGGCCGTCCGCCAGGCTGCCGCCTGGAGAGATAAAGGACTGCCTGCAAAATCCATATCCATTAATTTCTCCAGTAAGCAGACGAAGGATATCAATTATCCGGAGTTCTTGAAAGATACACTGGAGCAGTATCATTTTAATCCGGAATATCTGGTGATAGAGATAACGGAAAGCATATTGATGGAGGAGACGGAACACACACTCAATTTTCTGACCCAGTTAAAGGCGCTGGGAATTCGTATTGATCTGGACGATTTTGGCACCGGTTTTTCTTCGATCAATTACCTGACCTATATTCCGGTGGATACGGTTAAGCTGGATAAGACGCTGTGTGACAGGTTTTTGAAGCTGGAGAACAGTGATGTCATAGCCAGCATCATTAATCTTATCCATAGCTTCAACATTAAAATTATAGCGGAGGGAATTGAAGAAGCAGAGAACTATAAGCAGCTGGCGGACAGCGGGTGTGATTATGTACAGGGATATCTGTTCAGCCGCCCCCTCGAAGCTGCGGAGGCGGAGGCCATCTATAATAAGCGCTTCTTATAAGCTTTCTTTGTCATAACTACTTGACCGCCTTTTCCTATGGGAGTATAATTTTTATTCACGGCATTTATATTATAATACCGCGATATTAACTGTTAGGTGGTATGCGTATTATGAACTTAAATTTTTTAAAGCAAAATCAGGAGCAGCGCCGGGAACTGATCTTACACGGACCGGTGACAAAGACCATTCTGCTGCTCTCGGTACCTTCCCTCATGATGGGGCTGATAATGTCGGTGATACCGGTTATCGACGGTCTTTTCCTTAACAATATCGTTGGTATCCAGGCTGCAAGCGCAGTGGCATACTGCGGTCCCATCGTCAACATAACGGCAGCGCTGGCACAGGGGCTTAGCGTAGCCGGGATGGCTATCATCGGCCAATCCAACGGTAAGGGGGATTTTGAGGCCAGCCGGCGGATATCCACACAGCTTGTCGTGTTTGCCTTCCTGCTGGGCTTCATTCTGGCTCCGGTTCTGGTAGCACTGGCGTTTCCGGTGTCAATGCATGTGAATGATGATATATCCAGGGATGTGTTCCTGTATTTGGCATTAAGTGCGACCGTTCTTCCTTTTTCTTTTATGGAATCCATCTATAATGCCATTAAGAATGCCGGCGGGAAACCGGAGGATACCTTTATCCGGATGGTTATCATGCTGATGCTTAAGATAATCTTCAATGCCCTGTTCATCGCGGTTTTTGGCTGGGGTCTGGTCGGATCGGTCATGGCGTCGCTGGCCTCCAATATGCTCATAACAGCCTGGATGTATTATGAACTGTTCTTAAAGCCGAAGGGAGACAGGTATTCCTTAAAGGGCTTCCGTTTTGACAGGCAGATCATACGCAACCTCCTACATATCGGTTTTCCCTCCATGCTTTCCAGCATGATGCTGAACCTGGGTTTTTTCCTGATCAATAATGAGGTGGAGAAGTATGGCTCCATCGTATTAAACGGGCAGAGTATAGCGAATAATATCACTGCGGTCTGCTTTATCGTGCCCTCCTCCTTCGGCTCGGCTGTCACTACCATGGTAAGCATGAATATCGGAGCGAATCAGGGAGCGAAGGCACGCAGATCCACTCTGGTCGGCTGTATTATCAGTGCAATATCCGCTGCGGTTCTGATTGCAGTCATTGTGCCGCTGTCTTCAAGGCTGACGGTATTATTCACACGTGAGCAGGAGGTGCTTGATATAGCAAACCATGCCCTTCATATCTATACCTATTCTGTCATCGGCTTTGGTATCTGCATGGTGCAGCAGGGAGCCTTCATCGGCCTGGGACGGACCAGGATTACTCTCGTACTCAGCATTCTCCGTATCTGGCTTTTACGATATATCTTTATTCTTGCGACACAGAATGTGCTTGAATATAATTCCGTCTTCTGGGGTAATCTGTTCTCTAATTATATGGCAGCTTTGATTACTACCATATTGATGCTGAGGGAAAAATGGGTCTCTGATTTACGTACGGCGGAGTGATCCTCCTAATCAATAATAAAGCGGTTGGTAACCGGGTTTCGTAATCGGATGCCGGCTTAAATTCAACGGCTTAATGGAAGCGTATCTCCGTTAAGCCGATTTGTTATTAAGTGCTTCCCATATAACTTTGTGTACAAAATATAATCATTTCATCCGGACATTCATCATACCTTATAATAAATAAAAGCATGTGTATGTTCCTGCTTAAAGTTTTATATACCCATGCTTCTGACGCACTTTGTGATAGCGGAGTAGACTTTAGAAAGGAAAGGAGGCAGTCTTAAGTGGAATTCTTAGCAAGATATGTTGTTATCGTAGTATTAGCAATCTGCCTATGTTTGGGATATGTGATCAAACACAGCATTCCATTTATTCCGAATAAGTATATACCGCTAATCATGGCAGTATTAGGCACCATATTAAATGTATGGATCAGCGGATGGCAATTCACACCGGAGATTCTGCTTGGCGGATTGGCGAGCGGACTTGCAAGCACCGGGACCTATGAGATGATCACGAATATTGCGGCAAGGCAAGGGGACGCTGCAGCAAAGCAAGGGGATGTTACAGCTGCTTCAAAGGAGAATTAACAGATACACAACAGAAATACAGTAAATATATAAGGGGATCTGCAAATGTAATATTAATTATTACATCGGTGGATCCCCTTGATTTATTGCTGAGGTCTTATCTTTATTGAACTGAAGGCTAACGTGATATGCTCTTCCACTCATCTTTCGTTAACGAATAGCATGCAAGGTCATAAATTGTGCCGTCATACAGCTTTGCGGCATGTCTTAATGTTCCCTCATAGATAAATCCGCATTTTTCAATAACACGCCTGGATTGAATATTAAACGGATAATGATGAACGCTTAACAAGAGGATACCCAGTTCATCAAAGGCATAATCGACAGCGGCTCCGGCAGCCTCCGCCGCAAGGCCCCTGCCCCAGTAATCCTCGGATAATACATAGCCAAGCATTAATATGCCGTCAGCAGTACGCAGCTTATCTTTATGCAGACCAACAGAACCTATGACTTTATTATGCTCCTTTAATACCAGAGCCCAGACGTCATTTTCTTCGATGAACGTCTTAATGATCCGCCTGGAATCTTCGATGCTGCTGTGGGGAGGCCAGCCGGCGTGAGGACCGATATTCGGGTTTTTGGCATATTCATATAGATCAACGTCATCAGATTCCTGAAATGGCCTCAGTATCAATCGTTTTGTTTCCAGGGACTTCATATTGGTTCTCCTTTCAGATGGGGAATTGTACCCGGATAATCATAAGCCGTCAGATAAGCGGTTACCAGGCAGTGCGATCAATAAGTAATGCGGTCAACAAGCAATGCATTCTATCTTCGGATTGCGGGAGCGGTTATGCGGCCGTATCATAATTATGGGAAGGTGAGTTTGCTTCTTATAAAGAATAATAATGAATATACTCTTTCCTACGGTTAATTTCAAGAATATTATTCCGGATATTCTATAGGGACTGCATGGGACTAACTTGTGATATCGGAAATATGTGTGATATAATTATAGAGCATAGACATGCCTTATCCATCGTCTGTGTTATCATGGATTAATAATGTTCGGCACATGAACCGTTGGAATATATACAGCAGATGCGAATTAATAAAAGGAGGCAGCATATGAAATTCATACATATAGCGGACGTACACCTGGGAGCAGCCCCGGACAGCGGGCAGCCCTGGGGAGTACAGAGGGAGAAGGAGATCTGGTCAAGCTTTCGCAACATCATAGAGGTATGTAATAAGGAAAGGGCGGATCTGTTATTAATTGCGGGAGATCTGTTCCATAAGCAGCCGCTGCAGAGAGAGCTGAAGGAAGCCAATTACTGCTTCGGCAAGCTGGAGACAGCCAAAGTAGTGCTTATGGCGGGAAACCACGACTATATCGCTGCCAGATCCTATTATCAGGATTTTGTATGGGATGAGAGAGTGCATATGTTCCTGAAGGATACCATAGAAGCAAAGGAATACCCTGAGCTTGGAGCGGCGGTCTACGGGCTCAGCTATCACAGCAGGGATATCCTGGAGCCTCTGTATGATACCGTGAGTCCTGCGGATAAGGATAAGATAAATATCCTGCTGGCCCATGGAGGCGATGACAGGGATATTCCCATGAACCTTAAGAAGATGCAGGGATCCGGCTTTGATTACATAGCTCTCGGACATATCCATAAGCCGGAGATGATCAGTGATAAGATGGCATATTCCGGTTCTCTTGAGCCCATTGATAAGAATGAGGTGGGAGCACGCGGTTACATCCTGGGAGAGATCACCGAAGAAGAGGGCGGGAGAAAAACCTCCCTTCAATTTATACCAAGTGCACTGAGAGAGTATAAGAGGGTCACTTTAACGGTTACCGGAGAGACGACTAACGGCTCCCTGCTGGATCAGGCGCGGGATGCCATGAGATCCATTGGGGAGCAGCATATCTACTCCTTCTGTATCCAGGGGGTCCGGGATGAATTAATGCATTATGACAAAGAGGCCTTGAAAACCCTGGGTAATGTACTTGAGGCTGAGGATGAGTCGGTTCCGGACTATGATTTTGATGCACTCTTTCATGAGAATTCCGATAATATGATCGGCCTCTTTATTAAGAGGATTCGTGAGAGCGAAAAGCAGGACGAGGTCACGAAGAAGGCATTGTACTACGGCATTGAAGCTCTGCTGGGCGCTAAGAATTAGGGGAAGGGGGCTGAGGAAGAATGTTATTTACAAGACTTAAGGTGAACTACTTCGGACGGTTTCAGAATAAGGAGCTTGAACTGCAGCCGGGTATTAACCTGATCTGCGGGGATAATGAGACAGGCAAATCCACCCTTCATACCTTTATTAGAGGCATGCTGTTCGGTATTGAAAGACTTAGGGGAAGAGGTGCTGCCTCCAAGGAGGATATATACACCAGATATCTGCCCTGGGATTATCCCGGAGCATACGGGGGCAGTATGGACATACGGATCGGGGATAAGGATTACCGCCTTCAGAGAAGCTTTCATGCCAATGATAAGAATTTTATCATAACGGATCTTGCAACGGGACGTGAAGTAAAGCTGAAGGAAGGGTTAATCAGCGAGCTGCTTCCGGGCCTGACAGAAGCCGCTTTTAAGAATACGATCAGCGTGGAGCAGCTGAAGGCGCAGACGGATGCGGAGCTGGCGGTGCAGGTACGCAATTATATCACGAATTTGTCAATTACGAAGAATAAGGAAGTAGATATGGCCAAGGCGGTCAGTTACCTTAACGACCAGCGAAAGCAGCTGGAGCAGGCTCAGAATATAAATGATTTAAAAGCTCTGCAGACTCAGATCGAGGAAGGTCTTGAGAAGGAGGAGCGGATTGACCGGCTGACACGTAAGTTAAAGGAGCTTCAGGTACAGGAGCTTGAACTTAGGGAGAGGAAGGAGATAGCGGAGGCAGAGGCTGAGAATGAGGACTTAAGACGGATGGAGCAGTTTCCTGCGATCCTGGAGAAATACCGCAGCTACCGGGACCTGTCAAAGCAGGCGGAAGCCCTGGAGCATCAGCTAAAGGAGCTGCACGGCAGAATTGCTTCCTGGGAGCTGGAGCAGCAGGCTGTCTTAAGTCTGAAGGAGGATCTGGAAGAAGCGGAGGGAATAAGGACAAGTCTGTCAGAGCTTAACAGGCAGGAGCCGGGGATATTGCAGGAGAAGAATATACTGTTAAGTTCCGCAGTGAAGAACCGTATTGTCAGTATTGCTCCTTCCGCAGTGGCTGCGGTCTTAATACTGATTATTGCCGGAGTTCAGCCCTGGAGTATCGGTGCTGCGGCAGTGCTATCGGCAGCCGGGATAGTAATCCTTGTTGTGCGTGATAAGAAGGATAAGAAACAACGGGAGGAGCTTGACCATAGACTGGATGAACTCAGGAGAAAGAAAGCAGAGGCAGAAGACAGACTGAGCGGGCTGCTTCGGAAATACCGGGCGGGCCGGATAGAGGAACTGGCTGAGAAGCAGATGGAAGCCATTAAGAATAATGCCGGCCTTGAACACGGAAGACAGCAGCAGAAGGAATGGGAGCGGCGCATCAGGGAGCTGGAGGATAATAAAGATATTCTCTATGAGACGATTATGAAGTATATCCAGTATTTTCTTAAGGAGGAGGAGCTGTCCGATTCGGCCGTTCAGAGACTTCAGGAGGAGATTCGAAGACGGAAGCAGGATACACAGGGAAGGCTGGCGGATATCAACAGCCAGTATGAAAGCTGCAGACTGCAGACAGAGAAGCTTCATTGGGAGATCTCTTCCCTGGAAGGAAATGAAGGACAGCTGCTGAAGAACCAGGAACGCTATCAGGAGCTGCTTAAGCACCGGAAGGAAAGTGAAACCCGGCTGGATGCAATTAAGCTGGCCTTATTAACGATCCACGAGGTATCGGCCCATATCCATGACAGCTTCGGCGGACAGCTGAACAAGGCGGTCTCCCAGGTGATCAGTGAGGTTACCGGTCAGAGATACAGCGATATAAAGGTTGATGAGAAGCTGGATGTGAAGGTGGGCTGGAACGGGGCCTATGTATTGCTGGAGCGGTTAAGCGCCGGCACGATCGACCAGGTGTATTTTGCGCTGCGTCTGGCGGTGGCGGATCTGCTGCTGGGCAAGGATGAGATTCCGCTCTTACTGGATGACAGCTTTGCCTTCTATGACGAACCCAGGATAAAGGCTGCGTTAGCTAAGCTTGGGGAGAGAAAACAGGTGCTTTTATTCACCTGTCATATGAGGGAACGGAACTTACTTGAGGATATGGGCTTGCCGTATCATTTTATTGATTTGAACTGCCGGTAATCAGGGCGGGAGGAACAGTATGCCAAAGAAAAAGAACAGTCGGCAGAAAAAGACGGAGTACAAAGAAGTAAACCGCAGATATGGAAAAGATACTAAGCCAGGTACGCGAAATGTCAGGCGAACGGTTAAAATAGCATTGCAGCTGTCATTTCTTGTGATACTTCTGGCTATCCTTGGGGTGATGGTCTATTTCTACCAGCAATATGGAAAGACAATACTGCAGCTTCAAAAGGAAGCAAAGCTTAAGGTGAGTGAGTCCTCCGATGAGACCTTTCGCCTATCTCAGACCAGCGTGGTGTATGACTCGAAGGGAGAGCTGATCTCCACGCTGAAGACGGAGAAGGATGTCTATTATCTGGAATATGCCAAGATTCCGGCGGTTGTGGTGGAAGCGATGCTGGTGTCGGAGGATAGGAAATTCTTCAAGCACGGAGGGATTGATTATCTTGCCAATATCAGGGCAGCTATCGCCCTGATTAAGCATAAGGGAGAGATTACCCAGGGGGCGAGCACCATTACCCAGCAGCTTGCCAGGAACGTATTCCTGACCTTTGAGGTTACATATGAACGGAAGATAGAAGAGATCTTTATTGCGCAGGAATTGGAGAAGAGATATTCCAAGATCAAAATCATGGAATATTACCTGAATCAGATCTACTTTGCAAACGGGCATTATGGTGTTCAGGCGGCTGCGAAGGCTTACTTCGGGGAGGGAGTATCCTCTCTCAGCCTGTCTCAGCTGATATTCCTGTGTGCCATTCCGAATAATCCGAATCTCTATAATCCCCGGACGAATATTGAGAATACACTGGCACGCCGGGACCGTATCCTCCAGCAGCTGCTTCAGGACGGAACGATCACTGAAAAGGAGTATGCTTCTGCGGTCAAGGAGAAGATCAGGCTGAAGCAGGATAAGACGGATAAGAAGAATTACGTGGAGACCTATGTATATTACAGCGCCATTCGGGCATTGATGAGAGAACAGGGCTTTACCTTCCGCTATCAGTTCGAGGATGAAGCGGATGAGAAGGCTTATGATGATGCATATGATGAATTATATTACAGCATTCAAAAGGATCTGTATGTGAAGGGCTACCGGATCTATACCTCCATCGATCTTAACAAGCAGGATATCCTCCAGGCTTCCGTGGATGAAGCATTACAAGGCTTTACTGAGTTAAATGATGAGGGTGTGTATCAGATGCAGGGTGCTGCTGTGTGTATCGATAACGACACGGGTAAAGTAGTAGCGATTGTAGGCGGCAGGGAGCAAGGGCTGCCCGGATATACCTTAAACCGTGCTTATCAAAGCTTCCGCCAGCCGGGCAGCGCAATCAAGCCGCTGCTTGTATATGCACCTGCTTTTGAAAGGGGATATACGCCGGACAGCACCGTGACAGATGAGCTTATCAAGGACGGACCCAGGAACGCAGACAAGGGATACAGCGGTGAGATGAAGCTGCAGAAGGCTATCGAGGTATCCAAGAATACAATAGCCTGGAAGCTGTATGAGGAGCTGACACCGGAGGTCGGATTATCGTATCTGTCAGGCATGAACTTTGCAAAGATCACTTCGAGTGATTATGGTCTGGCAGCATCCCTGGGCGGCTTCACGATCGGAGTAAGTCCGGTAGAGATGGCAGCAGCATATGCTGCTTTGGAGAGTGACGGTTATTACCGGGAACCCACCTGCATCGTAAATATTACGGATGCGGAGGGAAAAGAGTTAATTAATAATCAGATTGAGGCAAGACAGATCTATCAGGCCAATGCGGCCAGGATTATGACCGAAGCACTCACCGGAGTTGTGAATAACGGAACGGCCAAGGGCCTGGGTCTTACCAATACCGTATCGGCAGGCAAGACAGGAACCACGGATGACAGGAAGGATGGCTGGTTTGTAGGCTATACCCCCTATTATACTACCAGCGTATGGGTGGGATATGATCTTCCGAAGGCGGTCAATGATTTAAAGGGTGCGAGCTATCCGGGAACCATATGGCATAATTATATGGAGCAGATCCATACGCCTTCTATGAAAAGGCAGTTTGAGCTCTATGATTGGAGAGCGGCATTGATGAAAGCCCCGGAGGAAGCTGCGGTCAGGGAAGCAGAGGAAGAAGCGGTAAGGAACGAAAATGCAGCCCAGGAAAGCACAGAGGATAATGAAGCTCTTCCGGAGGATGAATTTGTGGAAGACCATGAAGTGCTTGAAGACCAAGAATTGTCGGAAGATCAAGAAATACCTGAAGGTCCGGAAAA
>JAFADH010000221.1 GCA_023424995.1 Bacillota bacterium
TCAGCGGCATGCTGGCAATAGGACTTATTCTTAATATCAGGCTGCAGCCTAGAAAACTACGTAATAATAATTAGAGATTTATTGGCATGCTTTTCTTCGGAAAGCTGCAGAAGGGAGGTAAATATGAATATTGGTATGATTGGTCATGATGCAAAGAAAAAGCTGATGCAGAA
Organism: Bacillota bacterium; assembly: GCA_023424995.1. Taxonomy (GTDB): domain Bacteria; phylum Bacillota; class Clostridia; order Lachnospirales; family Lachnospiraceae; genus Mobilitalea. Next base: position 174 of record JAFADH010000221.1, read on the forward strand.
TTTCTGTATTGCTTACCGTGGAATACTCAGTAAGCATAGTCTGTATGCAACCGGTACAACAGGACGATTGATTGAAGAAGTAACCAATCTTACCGTTCACAAATATCTGGCAGGTCATCTGGGAGGGGAGCAGCAATTAGGTTCACAGATCGAACACAATCAGATTGACATTGTCATCTTCTTACGCGACCCGCTGACACCAAAATCCCATGAGCCGGATGTTAATAATATCTTCCAGCTCTGTGATAAGCATAATATACCGCTTGCAACCAATCTTGCCACTGCGGAGCTTTTAATTAAGGCTCTGGAACGCGGTGACCTGGATTGGCGGGATCTTTTTAAGACCTGATAATTCATCAGATTGTATCTTGGGTTAAGTTGGTGTATCAGCAGGAGATGGTTACTTATGAAGAAACGTTTTCTATGTATAATGCTAATTACCATATTTACTTTAGGCGGCTGCCAGAACTCCTCAGACGGATTTCTGGCATACGAGGATACCTTAAACGCAACAGATCATTCCATTGATAACAGGGTAAGCCAGGGTGAGTTCTTTGCCGAAGAGATCGCTGTTGTAGCACAATACAACAATGTCGGAGGCGATGAGCAGTTAAACTCAGGCGCGACCCTGCTTATTAATATTTCGGAATCGAAAGCCGAATATGCGGACCATGTATTTGACCAGTTATATCCCTCCAGCCTTACAAAGCTGTTAACCGCCTTAGTGGTTTTAAAATACGGCGAATTGACGGATGCAGTATCCGTCAGCTACAATGCCGCCCATATTAAGGACGCAGGCGCCAGAGTCTGCGGATACGTTGAAGGCGACGTTATCTCCATGGAAGCATTGCTGAACAGCCTATTGATTTATTCCGGCAATGATGCGGCCATTGCCATTGCCGAGCATGTGGGCGGCAGTGTGGAAGGCTTCGTGGACATGATGAATAAGGAAGCTGCAAAAATCGGAGCCGTACAATCAAATTTTATGAATCCCACAGGGCTTCATGATAAGGATCAGTATACGACCGCTTATGATATGTATCTGGTTTTTAATGCTTTGCTTAAATACGATACCTTCCGGGGGATCATCGGTTCTTCTTCCTATACCGTAAAGTATCAGAACAGAAACGGTGATGAGCTGGAGAAGGTTCTGAACACAATTAATCCTTTTATTAATTCCACCGATCTGTTACCTGAAGGTATTACGGCAGGGGGAGGGCTTACCGGCTCTACCAGTAAAGCCGGTAATTGCTGCATACTGTTATACAAGGATGGTAATAATACGGAATATATAGCAGTTATTATGAAAGCAGCCAGCGGTGATTCCCTGCAGTCCCAGATGTCACACCTGTTATCCAAGACGGAGGCCAATTAATAATTTCGTTTTATTGGTAGTTGTTTTTCCGTGCAAATTGTACTATAATAGATTTGTAAATAATGGTATTATAGTCATAATAGTGACTGTTCAGTCACTACGGTTCTTACGAACACGCATGCTTTTCATGCGTTATACACAAAAATATGCGTAATTCGCATGTTTTGGCACTGGTAATTTTCAGCTATATATCTGGCACCGCACAACTTATGTTGCGCCCACCATAAGGAGGAGATTACAATGATATCGATTATTTCAGGTGAGAAAGGTAAGGGTAAGACCAAGGTCCTTATCGAAAAGGCTAACACCGAAGTGAGAACTGCAAAAGGAAGCATTGTTTATCTTGACAAGAGCAACAAGCACATGTACGAACTGAGTAATAAAATAAGATTAGAGAACGTGCGCGACTATTTCATTGAGAATACAAGTGAGTTTATCGGTTTTATCTGCGGTATCATATCCGGCAATCATGATTTACAGGCTGTTTATCTTGATAGTTTCCTCAAAATAGCTTTTATTAATGAAAATAATTTTGATATGGTTTTCTCGAAGCTGGAGAAGGTCTCCGAGCAATTCGGCGTAGATTTTATTCTTAGTATATCCATGAATTATAATCAGCTTCCGGAACCTATGCAGAAGAATGTAGTTGTATCTCTATAATTCATCTTTAAGAAATAACCCGGCATACTGCATCAGGATATAGAGTATAATAAATAAAATTGAAATTAAGGAGCGTTCATACTGCAACGCTCCTATTTTTGTGTTGATTTTTGGGTTGATTATTCATTTCTAAGTCTTCCGAAGAAGCTTAAAGCGTAAAGCCCCGAAACACCAACCAACGCATAGATTATTCTGGAAACCAGTGTCATATCTCCGAATATTGCTCTTACTAAATCAAAATCGAAGAAACCGATCAAGCCCCAGTTAATGGCACCGATTACCACCAGGATAAGCGCTATATAATCTAATGTTTTCATAGGAATCCTCCTTCATGCGGATAGTATAATTTGATAAGATAATAATGTTAATCAAGGGATTTCTCTCTTTCTATAGAATAACCATTATTTTTGTAAATATACATTATCCGATTATGAAATCAAAAGTGTCGAAAAGAGGACTAAATGATTATACGAATCCTAAAAAAAAGGTTTAAAAATATGCGAAAAGTAAGTATAATAAATAGGAATAGCAGAACAGGAGGTGAAGGCTTGAGCGATCAGAATAAGGTTGTTAAATTCAAAAAACGCAGGAATATAAATATCGGTATCATCGTATTTCTAATTCTGTTTTTATATATCGCCATCAATGTATTTTTATATTTAACAAAAAACCAGCTGTCCATATACGAGGTTCATGAAGGCTCTACCGCCGTTGATAATCATATCACCGGCTTAATCCTTCGGGAGGAGGAGGTTATATATTCCCAGAAGGCCGGGTATATCTCTTATTTTTTGAAGGAAGGAGCCAGGGTTGCAAAGAATTCCCCTGTTTATTCGGTGGATGAGACAGGACAGATTGCCAGTCTGGCCTCCAGCAACGAAATAAGTACCGTCCTGTCCAAAAGGGATCATGCCGAGATCAAACACGAGATCAGAAACTTCCGGAATAACTTCTCTGATTCTGATTTCTCCGGTGTGTATTCATTCAAGGAGGATGCACAAAGTACGGTGCTCGATATTATTAACAGCTCCATTATCAATCAGAGCACTTCCTTATCCCAGGATACTGATATTACATATTCCCTGGACATGGTACAAAGCGAAAAAAGCGGTGTAATAAGCTTTTATACAGATTCTTATGAAGCTGTTACACCTGAGACGGTTACGGATACCATGTTCGAGGCTGAGAATTATAAGAGGACAAGCCTGCGCACCACGGAAATGGCGGCTATCAATACGCCCATATACAAGCTGGTCACCTCCGAGACCTGGCATATTATGCTGCCCCTGACGCAGCTCCAATATGAGGAGCTGGCCGGCAAAGAGAAGATTACCATAACGGTTTTGGAGGATGATTTTACAACCTCTGCCGCATTAAAGCTGGAGCAGCACGGTTCCTCCTACTATGCACAGCTGACACTTGACAAGTATCTGACGAATTATCTGGAGGACCGTTTTATTGATATAGAATTAAATTTTGATACGGAAAAAGGACTAAAGGTTCCTTTATCCGCATTGGTGGAAAAGGATTTCTATCTGGTGCCTCTGGAGTTTTTCAGTTTAGGAGCGGAAAGCCAGAAGAAAGGGCTTATCGTAAAGGAATACGGGAATAACGGTGAGATTAAATATTCCTTTGCAGTGACTGATATTTATTACGATGACGGTGCATACGGCTATGTGGATACGGAATTATTCGGACCGGGAACAGATATTAAGTCTGCCACCAATTCCGATGAATATACCTTATCCCAGACCGCCAAGCTGATCGGTGTCTATAACGTTAATCTCGGGTATGCCGTATTCAAAAGAGTGGAGATATTAAACCAGAATGAAGAATACTGCATCATAAAGGATAACACCACAGGCGGTTTGTCCGCTTATGACCAGATTGCTCTGGACGGATCCACCGCGGTAAACCAGGCGATCATATATTAGCGTACCGCATCCGGAGTTGGCGGATATATCCATAATATGTCCGTCAAAATTGAAAAAGAGGTGATCGGATATGATAAAGGGCAATATCGAAAACATTGAAAAAAGAATACAGGCTGCCTGTGACAGGGCGGGACGGGAGCGTTCCGAGGTTACGTTAATTGCCGTCAGCAAGACAAAGCCCAATGAGCTGCTGGAAGAGGCTTACCGCTATGGTATGCGTCATTACGGTGAGAATAAGGTCCAGGAGCTGGTTCAAAAATATGAGGATTTGGACGGCAGATTCCCGGAGAAGGTATATTGGCACCAGATAGGACATCTTCAACGGAATAAAGTCAGATATATCGTTGATAAGGCAGTATTAATCCATTCCGTGGATTCCCTCCGGCTGGCTGTACAGATTGAGGAGGAAGCGGCGAAGAAGAGCCTGGTATGCGATGTACTGATCGAGGTGAACATAGCCAATGAGGATACGAAATTCGGTGTGCTTTATGAGGATGTATTTCCGTTAATCAAGGAGATGGGACGTCTTTCCCATGTACGTGTCCGAGGCCTTATGACAGTAGCCCCATATGTGGAAGATCCTGAAAAAAATAGGGAGTATTTTAAGAAATTGCGACAATTATATGTTGACATAAAAACAAAAAACATCGATAATGATTGTGATGGAAGCGATCTGGATGAGAATACTTCCCACCTTAGTAAAGCATTAGAATGTTTTGATGTTCTTTCTATGGGCATGACAGGTGATTATGAAGTGGCAATAGAAGAAGGGGCTACCATGGTCCGGATTGGGACAGGCATCTTCGGTGAACGTAATTATTCAGTTTAGTATAGATAGGAGAATTGATAAATGTCTAATATTTTTAAAAACTTTTTAAATTCCATGAAGCTTACAGAAGATGAAGAAGAATTCGAAGATTATTTCGAGGAAGAAGCAGAGAAGGAAGAGAAAAGGGCAAAACGCAGTGAGAGAAAAGAAGCAAAGAACCAAAAGCAGGATGAGCAGCCGATAAATCAGTCATTCTCGCAGCAGGCAGCATCTGCACAGATTGACTTTAGGAAAGAAAAGGTGTCAAAGATGGAAAGAAGTACAGCTGGTAAGGTTGTACCGATCCGGACTACATCAAAGGGTCTTGAGGTTTGTATCATGAAGCCCACAACCTTTGAGGATTCTCAGGAGATTTGTGACTTGCTTCTAACCGGTAGGGCAATCGTTATTAATTTGGAAGGCTTTGATGACAAATTGGCGCAGAGAACCATGGATTTTATCTCCGGTTCAGTCTATGCAATCAATGGGAAATTACACCGTATCTCCAATTGCATCTTTATCGTTTCCCCTGATACAATAGATATCTCCGGTGATTATTCCGATATTATTCAGGCTAACGGCTTCGAGCCTCCGACCTTCCAATCCAAGTTCTAGACCATGATGAATCTGGATAAGGATGAACAAATACTAAAGAAGCGATTAACAGAGCTGGCAAATACAGCATATGTAAGGGGAGTCTGCCTGTTTTCCGACTTCCTGAACCTGAATGAACAGAATATATTTATCAGCTTAAAGAACGAGATGCCGGGAATAAAGTATTTTACTAACGGAGGATATCCTGATGCCGAGAGAAAAATACTTTGTTTTTGCGGCAGCGACATTATAAATAATGAAACAGATATCAGCTACCCCATCAGCTGTGTCAAGGCGGTCCCTCTAAATCATAAATTCAGTGACAGCTTTACCCACCGGGATTTTCTCGGTGCGGTACTGAATCTGGGGATAGACCGCGGCAAAGTCGGTGATATCCTGATCACCGGCAATGAAGGATATATCTTTGCCCAATCGGCAATCGGCAGCTTTATCACTGAGCAGCTTGTCAAGGTAAAGCACACCATGGTAAGCTGCAGCGTCATAGAGCGCCGGGAGTTTGATTACAAGCCCAAATTAAAGGAGATTACCGGCACTGTATCCTCCGTGCGGCTGGACAGCATTCTTCCGGTAGCCTTTAACAGCTCCAGAAGCAGCCTGGCCGGCCTGATCGAAGGCGGAAAAGTATTCGTCGGCGGTAAGCTTATCGTATCCAACAGCTATAACTTGAAGGAGAATGATATCGTATCCGTCAGGGGACTCGGAAAGTTTATATTCGCAGGAACTGCTTACCAGACCAAAAAGGGCAGATTTTCGGTCCGTATTTTATTATATACGAACTAGCATATTGTCCTGAAATTACCTTTACAAATTATCCTGCCTGATTTTCCAAGGCAATAAGCTGTTTTATACACCGGCCAAAGTCTCGGTGCAGCCCTGCTGTGCTGTATTTGTCCGGTACTGCTAAACATTCTCGGAAATCCATAAAGGTATTATGAGAATGTTATACCGGTGCGGCGACCGCTGCTTGGAGAGCAGAGAAATCAAATATGTTTTACATGACGTATTCTATTTACGTTTATAGAAGATAGATAAGGAGGATAGCATAACCTCGTCCTGTGTGTATGATGCGGTTATGCATTTTTTATGAATCAGCTGCTACATGTACATTATGAGAATAAGCCGGCCTATGATATCATGCTGGAACCGGATTTTAACGGGCTTTCCGCCGCCATGGAAGGCCTTGACATGGCCGGCCGCAGGTTTATGATTATTACGGACAGCAATGTGGGGAAACGATATGCAGAAGAAGTCAGCAGACAGCTTTCTGCGATTGCCGCCTCAGTTCGGATTCATACCTTTCCTGCGGGTGAAGAACAGAAGAATCTTGATACGGTAAATACCTGCTACGAAGAATTAATCCGGGCCGGCTTCGACCGGAAGGACGTCCTGGTTGCCTTAGGCGGCGGAGTCGTGGGAGATCTGACCGGCTTCGCAGCGGCCACCTACCTGCGCGGAATAAGGTTTATCCAGGTGCCTACCTCCCTGTTATCCATGGTGGATTCCAGTATTGGGGGTAAAACCGGTGTGGATTATAAGGCATACAAGAATATGATCGGGGCTTTCTATCAACCCAAGCTGGTGTATATGAACCTGTCCGTCTTGTCGACCTTATCGGACGCACAGTATTGCTCGGGTATGGGTGAGATTATCAAGCATGGACTGATCAAGGATTTAGAGTATTATCAATGGTTAAAGATAAATGCAGACAAGATATTATGCAAGGATTATGACATCCTCAGGGATATGATCTATCGAAGCTGTGATATAAAAAGAATAGTTGTAGAGACAGACCCGAAGGAGCAGGGGGACCGTGCCTTGTTGAATTTTGGCCATACCATAGGCCATTCGGTAGAAAAACTTATGAACTTCACGCTGCTGCATGGAGAATGCGTATGTGTCGGTATGGCTGCGGCAGCGTATATTTCCATGAAACGGGGCGGACTGTCTGCTGCGGAATATGAGGATGTTCTTACAACCATCCGGTTGTTTTGTCAGCCCATCAGTATACACGGAATTGAAGCGGAGGAAATCTATGAAGTGACCCGGCTGGATAAGAAGATGGATTCGGATAAGATCCGTTTTATTCTCCTGCAGGGAATCGGCAATTCGATTATTGATTCAACTCTGTCCCGGGAAGAGATGCTGGAAGCAATCAGGACAATTTTAAAATGATAGAAGCCATTATAAAATTACAGAAAGAAAATGTGCAAAGCATAATTATGGAGGTCATATGAAACAGCGTATCAGTCATTTTATTATATTCATTCTTCTGATCATAATCGATCAGGTTACAAAATACTGGGCAAAAACAGAGCTGGCAGCCGGCGGTCCTTTGGTTTTGATTCCTGATGTGTTCAGTCTCCAGTATCATACGAATACCGGAGCTGTCTGGGGGATTATGAGCGGCAAGACTGATTTATTAAGTGTCTTTACGGGAATCGTACTGATATTTATCATATTTCTGTACATTAAGATCCCGGCAGGCAGAAGATATAATATATTGAAAATTATCGTAGTTTTTATTATGGCCGGTGCTGTGGGGAACTGGATTGACCGCATTTTCCTGGGATATGTAATTGATTTTATATATTTTGAACTGATCAATTTCCCGTTGTTTAACTTTGCTGACAGCTGTCTGACCGTATCCTCGCTATTACTGTTCCTGCTTGCTGTTTTTTACTTTAAGGATGAGGATTTCGCCTTTTTGGACCAAATGTTCAGAAGGAAAAAATCTGCCGCCGTTACTTCAAAGGATATTAATGCCGAGAATACTGTAACGACTGTCAGCGATGAAGAAACATCAGGCTCCGGAGACTCGCAGGCTATGGGAGCTTCTGACGGGATCCCTGCGGATGAAGCAGCAGACGGCGATGCTGTGAACGAAGAAGATAAGAACGAATAAATCCGGCCGGTAATAATTCGGTCCGGAGGATACAGGAATCAGGTTCGTATAAGGCTTACGTCAGCTTCCGTTATATTGATACGAAAGGAATTATCACATGGATGAAGATGAATTAATGGAGCAGCCGGCAACACAGGAGCAGACCTTAGAATATGTAGCAGATGAAGAATGGAACGGCCTCCGCATCGATAAATTCCTATCCGGAATCCAGAATAACCTTTCCCGCAATTACGTTCAAAAGCTTATTGCGGATAATATGGTTTTCCTGGAGGGAAAGCCCGTAAAAGCCAATTTTAAGGTTAAAACAGGCTCAGTGGTAACAATTGCCGTACCTGAATTAAAAGAGGCTGAAATCGTTCCTGAGGACCTTCCAATTGATATTATTTATGAAGATAAGGATATTATCGTAATAAATAAACATAAGGGACTCGTGGTTCATCCGGCTGCCGGACATCCTGCCGGAACTCTGGTCAATGCTTTATTGTATCATTGTAAAGGCGAATTATCCGGTATTAACGGAGTGATGCGTCCCGGAATCGTTCATCGGATCGACCGGGATACCACCGGGGTTATCGTAGCCTGTAAGAATGACAGGGCACATCAGATGATTGCCGACCAGTTAAAAGCTCACTCCATTACCCGCAGATATCAGGCCATCGTATATCATACCTTCAAGACAGACAGTGGGAGAGTTGAAGCTCCCATCGGCAGAGATCCCAGGGACCGGAAGAAGATGTCCGTTAATCATAAAAACGGTAAAGCTGCGGCTACCAATTATACCGTATTAGAGAATCTGGATAATAAATATGCGTATATTGAATGCTCCCTGGAAACCGGGCGTACCCATCAGATAAGAGTCCATATGGCAAGTATCCGTCATCCGCTTTTGGGTGATACCGTCTATGGTCCGGGTAAGGATCCCTTCCGTCTGGAGGGACAGGCCCTGCATGCCGGAGTACTTGGATTTATACATCCCGCAGCAAAGGAATATGTTGAATTCGAGGCACCGCTTCCGGATTATTTTAAGGAGCTGTTAGATAGATTAAGACATAAGGGGTAACTTGCATTGAAGAGAAAGGTTATTAATGAATTAATCCATTGGAAAACGGAAGATAGGGGTAAGCCGATCCTGCTTACCGGAGCAAAAGGCGTGGGCAAAACATATCTGGCATATGATTTTGCTAAGGCCTTTTTTAAACATATCTGTTATCTTAATTTTGAACGAGATCCCAGGACAGCCGTTTCGTTAATAACAGCAGACAGTGAAGGGATCGCGCCGGGAATCATGGAGTATTTTCATATTGCGGAAGAAGCGCCGGCAGAATCCAGAGTACTGATCCTGGATGAAATAAACCGTTGTGAGGATATGGTATCTCTGGTAAATAAATTCATTGCCACAGGGATATTCCGTCACATCATCTGCATCTCCAGTAATACGGTTCCTGAGGAGATAACAAAAACTGCAGTTATACTTCCTGTTTATCCCCTGGAGTTCGATGAATTCCTGCTGGCGACAGGGAACGAATGGTATATTGAATCCATCCTTACGCATTACAATAC
>JAFADH010000274.1 GCA_023424995.1 Bacillota bacterium
GTAGCCATAGGAAGCATATCGGCAGGATTTAAGCTTAGAAACAGGAGTATAAGGCTGTATGGGCTGGTATTAACTATCATAATGGTAGCAAAATTCATATTCGTGGATTTAAATCAAGAAAATTCAATCATCAGAGTTCTTGCACTGATAGCAGGAGGAGGTCTGTGCTTCCTGATCAGTTTTATTTACAATAAATTGAGTGAGAATTATTCATGATAATATAATATGAAGCACAAGGCCTAAAGACATATTCTAATCGAATTAGCGGGATATAAAAAGACAGTGAAAACGGACTTGCGCGGCCGGGCGCAAGTCCGTACTTTTATTTGGAGCGATCCGATTCCACTAACTGGGTAACATGCACTTCCCGGCTGTTTTCGGGGTGGTTTAAAGAATGGATACTGCAAAAATCTTTATCAGGGTTCACCTTTTCGATATAGACAGGCTCTCCGTCATAAGTTACATGAACCATTTTCGGCGAAGAAGCAATTTCTGAAGCACGTTTCTTATTCATAGAGATTCTCCTTTAATCAAATTGTAAAACATCAGCTATCAGACACGCCCTATAGCGTGTTTGAAAAATCATTGCGCCGTTCTGAACGCTCCAATTTGCGGTATACAGCGTCGCAATTTTGGGAGAGTAGCACCACTACGCTCCCAAAATCACTCCTTGTCTCCCACAAATTGGAGCATCCAGCCCGGCACAAGCATTTTTCAAACACACTCTAATGCAGAATCGAGAGCTTGCCTTCAATATTCATGGTTTTAGTGTTTGTTTTACCGAAAAGAAATATTCTTTATGAAAAGAAAAATAAATCAGGTCTTGACGATATCCTTTGGTATCCCAAGTATTACAATAATATTAGTCCTGTCACAGCGATTTAGGATGCAGAGCGCATACCTCAATTTGTCAACTCAGAGATTAGGGCTTCTGAATCCAGATAGTTTTTAATGATTTTCAGATAATCCAGGGCATATTTGGATAAATATTTGCCTTTACGGTATGCGGCGATAAGGATGATCTCCGTCTTTGGAATACCGACGGAAAAGCATACGGTGGAATCCAGGGAATTTTCCATTTGCTTTAAATAGCTTTCCGGTGCGAAAGCAACCGCCATATTTTTATTGGCCAGCTGTATGGCAACCTCGTTGTTTCTTGTATGCAATAAAATATCCGGATCAATTTCCGCCTGGCTGAATAACTGAAGGGCGGCCTTTCCCGTGTTCTGATCCGGAAACAACAGGACAAAGGAATCATCCGCGAAGTTTTTTAAGTCGATCCAGGGATAACGGCAGCCTTCTTTCGGAATGCCGCTCTGTGCCAAAGGATGCTCCTTACTTAAAATGAGTACAATTTCTTCTTTCCCCAGCTTAATGTATTCAAAATCAGGATTTACGGTATCGGAACAAAAAATAGCAAAATCTATCTCATTGGATAAGTAGATATTCTCCTCAATGGAGTGGATATCTTCTTTAATATTTACTTTGACATTGGGATATTGCCGTTTGAATATAGTCAGGGTATCCGGAATGATGCAGGAGCTTCTCATAAGGGGGATCGCAATGGTAAGACGGCCGTTATTCAGCTCCATGATGTCGTAATATTCTTTTTCCCATTGCACTTTTACTTCATTGATCTGCGTGACATAATGAATATAACGTTCTCCCAGATAAGTGGGAGTGTATTCATTTCCGATCCGGTTAAAAAGCTTGCCGTTCAAATTCCGTTCTAAATTCTGCAGATATTTTGTTAAAGAAGGCTGTGTTATGTAAAGTGCCTTGGAAGCATGGCTGATATTTTTGTATTTGGCGATTGCCAGGATGTATCTGATTTCTTTCAAATCCATATATCGTTATTCTCCTTCTCATGAATTAAGTATCTGCAGGGCTGCTGACCTTTAAAATAAAACAAATCCGCTCAACTATAGAATAAATGAATAGTATTTATAGTTTTTATGTATTGGACTTATATATTTTTTCATTTTATAATAAAAAATATCAAAAAGCAAATATAATATTAAATACTGATAAGGGGATCAGATAGATGATTGCCTTATTTTTTTATAGGAAAGCGAGGATTGAATGTATGAGGAAGCAGTTACCGCTTCTGCTTTTATTGCCGGGAAGTATATTATTGATTGTTTTTTTAGTTCTCCCATTGGTAAGAATATTCGTTCCTACCATATATGAGAGCGGATTTACCGCAGATAACTACGGCAAATTTTTTAAAGATGCTTATTTTATTAAAATAATGATAAGAACTATAAAAGTATCGGTGCTGTGTACGGTCATAAGTATGTTCTTCGGAGTACCCACCGCTTATTTTATCTCCCGGTGCAATAAGAACAAACGGGGTATGCTGTTAGCCCTTACGATCTTTCCGCTGCTCACCAATTCTGTTATACGCAGCTTTGCCTGGATCAATATACTCGGGCGGAACGGTATTATAAACTCGCTGTTAATGAACATCAAAGTAATAGAAAAGCCCTTAACACTGCTCTATACGGAATTTGCCATTATCATAGGAAGCGTGTATCTGTTTCTTCCTCTCATGATCATTACGGTCGCCGGTACAATGGAGAATATTGAGGATGATCTGATGGAAGCGGCGGAAAGCCTTGGAGCAAACCGCCTGCTGGCATTTGTCAAGATCGTGCTTCCGATCAGTATTCCGGGAATTATCGTAGGGAGCGTCTTAGTATTTACAGGCACCCTGACGGCCTATACGACTCCGCAGCTGCTGGGAGGGAACCGTAACCTTATGCTGTCGACGTTCATTTACCAAAAAGCCATGACACTGGGAGATTGGACAGGCGCAGGTGTAATAGCGGCTGTGATGATAGTTACCACAGTTATTGTCATCCGGATATTTAATGCAATTGCGGCCAAAATCGATAAACGAGGTGAAAAATATGCGTAAAAATAAAGTGCTGACGGTCTTTGCCTGTTGTGTTTTTGCATTTTTATTCCTGCCCCTGTTTATTATTGCGGTTACCGCTTTTGGCGGTGAAAGTATCATAACCTTTCCGATCAAAAGTGTTTCATTGAAGTGGTTTGCTCACATATTTACATCAGGCTCCTTCTTTAATTCCCTGAAGACAAGCTTTCAGATAGCGCTGTTTGCAACGGTGCTGGCTCTGCTGGCGGGCGTTCCGGCAGCTTATGCGTTGGCCAGGTATCCGATCAAGGGGAAATCCATGATACAATCGTTTTTTCTGTCTCCGACCATTGTTCCGGGTATTGTATTGGGCTTCGCCTTATACCGGTTTATCGTTCTGATATTGCGGATGCCGGTATTCTCCGCATTGCTGTTAGGTCATTTTATTGCGGTGCTTCCCTATATTATCCGGGTGGTGGGTTCCAGTCTGACCCAATTTGATTTTTCCGTCGAAGAGGCGGCCTGGAGCTTAGGCTGCGGAAAGGTATCTGCCTTTTTTAAAGTAGTTCTGCCCAATATTACTTCGGGGATCATGGCGGCATTTATGCTGGCCTTTATCAATTCCTTTAATAATATACCTGTTTCGATGTTTTTAACAGGGCCGGGAGTGAGTACTTTTCCCACTAATTTAATGAATTATATCGAATATAATTATGATCCCACCGTATCGGCAGTTTCCGTTTTACTTATGCTTGGGACGATCGTGATCATGTTTGCAGTGGAAAAAACGTTAGGAATTGCATCATTGGCAAAATAGGAGGGGTTACGTGGAGTTTTTAACTTTAAATAATATTGATGTTACATATGATAAAAAGAAAACGGTTTTAAAGGGTCTTAATTTAGAAATCAGGAAAGGGGAACTGGTTTCCTTATTAGGGCCCAGCGGCTGCGGCAAGACCACGACACTCAGAGTGATCGCAGGCTTTATAGAGCCTGCCGGCGGCGAATTTATTTTAGATGGGAAGAATTACACCAAAATTCCTGTCCATAAAAGAAAATTCGGAATTGTATTTCAAAGCTATGCCTTATTTCCCCATCTGAGTGTCTATGATAATGTTGCCTTCGGGCTCAAGCTTCAAAAATTAAAAAAAGAAGAAATAAAAAGAAAAGTAGAGGATATCCTGGAAATCTGTGATTTAAGCGAATTTGCAGACCGCTTTCCCAAGCAGATGTCAGGCGGTCAAAGGCAGCGTGTGGCCCTTGCCAGGGCCCTGGTGATCCAGCCCAAATTATTATTGCTGGACGAACCTCTTAGTAATTTAGACGCAAAGCTCCGGATCAATATGAGGGTAGAGATCAAACGCCTTCAGAAAAAATCAGGGATCACCATGGTTTTTGTAACCCACGACCAGGAAGAGTGTTTTTCAATTTCGGACAGGGTCGCGGTTATGAACGACGGGGTGATAGAGCAATATGATACGCCGGAAAATATCTATTCGAGACCCGGAACGGAGTTTGTGGCAAGATTTATCGGGTTCAATAACTTTATTGCTTTAAAAAAGCAGTCCGCCCATATCTATACCACGGAGCAGGGAGAAACAATAAAGGTAGAACAGGAGACCGCGCTGGAGACAGGTCTTGGGACAATCCGTCCGGAGGATATTCTTCTGGTGGATGGAACTGTAACTGAAAATACAGTGACCGGAACCATCGGGGTCCGGACCTTCCTGGGCAAGGCCTATCAATACGAAGTGGATACTTCCCTGGGCAAGCTGGTAGTAAATGCCGCTATCGACAGGATATATGAAACAGGAGATCAGGTCCGGCTGCAATTTCCGGAAAATAAAATTATTTTGGTTGAGAAATCTATGTAGTGCCGCAATGGTCATAGATAGAAGCAAAAGAAAGAGAGGAAGATATTATGAAAAAAATGGTGGTTTTATTATTATGTTTTGTGTTTGTTTTAGGCGGCTGCAGTAATGAGGCAACGAAAGAAAACGGGGGCAGCGTTACGGAAGCGCCGCAAAAGGATCCCGATCCTTCCGATTCCGGTGAAAAACGTCAGCTGATCATCTCTACCTGGGGATTGAGTGAGGACATATTGCATGAGGATGTGTACGGACCCTTTGAAGAAGCCTTTAACTGTGAGGTGGTTTTGGAAATCGGTTCGACCTCGGAGCGTTATACGAAATTGGCGAACGATCCTAATTCTTCGATCGATATCATTGAGTTATCCCAATCAGCAGCGGCTAACGGCTATGCGGCCGGTTTGTTTGAGAAAATCGACTATGCCAGAATCCCCAATGCGGAGGATTTGATTCCAGCCGCAAAGGAATTGACTGAATCTGGATACGGTCCCGCATACACCATTAACAGCATCGGAATTATCTATGATCCGGAGGCCGTCGGCTTTGAGATCACAGAATTTTCAGATCTCTGGAGAAGTGAACTGGAAGGCAAAATTTCTATTCCGGATATTACGACTACTTTCGGACCTGCCATGCTCTCCGTTGCCAGTGATTATAAAGGAGTTGACCTGGCTTCCGATAACGGTGCGGCTGCATTTGAAGCTTTGAATGAATTAAAGCCCAATATTGTAAAGACCTACGCCAAGTCTTCCGACTTAGCCAATATGTTTGCTTCCGGTGAGATCGCTGCCGCAGTGGTGGGTGATTTTGGTGTTCCCATTATTAAAGGGGCGGCTCCCCAGGTTACCTATGTAACGCCGGAAGGGACCTATGCGAACTTTAATACCATTGATATTAATGTGAATTCCGATAATAAGGACCTGGCTTATGAGTATATTAACTGGAGGCTGAGCGGTGAATTGCAGACCACGACCGCAGTAACCTTAAATGAAGCTCCCACTAACAGCACCGTTGAATTGACCGAGGAGCAGGCAGCGAATAAAACCTACGGTGACGTAGCGGCCGCTGCAAAAGCGCTGGATTACTCCGTTATCAATCCTCTCCTGGAGGAATGGATCAACCAGTGGAATCTGATTGTCAATAATTAAGGAAGTGACCTTATGCAGCATGTTGATTTGATAATTAAGAACGCATTTGTTTACAATACCTTTTTACAGGAATTTGAAAAGAAAGATGTTGCAGTCGCGGGAGACAAATTTTTCTATATCGGCGGCCTCAGTCGGCAATTAACAGCGGATAAGACGCTTGATCATGACGGGAAATACATAATACCCGGTTTAGTGGATATCCATATGCATATTGAAAGCTCCATGACGGTACCGAAGGAATTTTCCAGAATTGTTTTATCACACGGGGTCACAACAGTAGTTGCTGACCCCCATGAAATTGCAAATGTTTTTGGAATAGAAGGGATCCGGCATTATCTGACAGGTAAAACCCTGCTGGATATTTTCTATGGGATACCGTCCAGTGTACCATCATTAAATACCGCCCTGGAAACCTCAGGAGGAGCGGTAACCGCAAAGGACATGGAGGAGCTTCTTAAAGATCCCAGAATATTATGCCTGGGAGAAGTGATGAACTTCAAAGAGCTGACCGCAGCGGGTAAAACAGAAATCAGGCAAATCATAGAAGAGTGCCGCAGGGTGCGTCCATATATGCCGATAGAGGGACATTGCCCTAAAATCACGGGCCTTGAACTGGCCCGGTTTTTATTTGCAGGAGTGGATGCGGATCATACCCATCAGACACCGGAATCTATTTATGAAAAAATAACAAACGGTATGTTTTTGGAGCTGCAGAAAAAATCCTTAACCAAAGAAAATATTGCCATGGTGGTGAAGCATCATTTTTATGAATATATTGCATTGGTGACGGATGATGTTATGGCGGATCATCTGCCGGAAGGCCACTTGAACCGGAATATTGTACGGGCCGTTCAGTTGGGGATGCCTGCGGAACAGGCAATTTACTGCAGCACTTATACACCCAGCAGAAGAATGCATCTAACAGACCGGGGCTGCATTGCTCCCGGCAAAAAGGCCGACTTTATAATACTGGAGGACGTAACGTCCTTCCGTATCCATGCTGTCTATAAAAACGGAAAACAATACACTCAGGATACCTCGGAGGAGATAAAATTCCCGGAGGAGTTTTATCATTCGGTAAAGTGCCGGGAAGCAGAAGAAGCGGATTTTGAATTGCATACGGACAGTAAGGAAAAGGAAGTCCTATGTAATGTAATGCGGATAGAGGAGCATTCCACCTTCACAACACTGGTACAGAGACGATTGCCTGTGAAGGACGGGATAATACAGTGGGAAAATCAGAATCTGACGCTGCTGGTGTGCTTTGAGAGATATGGAAAGAACGGGAATATTTCCCGTGCACTGGTGGAGGGTACTCTCACAAAGCCCGGTGCCATTGCAACTACCTGGGCACACGATTCCCATAATCTGATCGTGATGGGCAATAAGGTAAAGGATATGGTTTTAGCCCAAAGAAAAGTAATAGAGCTGCAGGGCGGTTATGCGGTATACGGAGAAGCCGGACTGTTGGCGTCGGTACAGCTGAAAATAGGCGGTATTATCAGTGATGCAAGGATAGAACAATTAGCAGAAGAAGTAGGAACGGTGCGACTGGCTATGAAGCAGCTGGGCTACCGGAATGATAATGAGATCATGTCATTTTCAACCTTGACCCTGCCGGTCTCCCCTGATGTGAAATTAACCGACTACGGTCTGCTGGATGTGAAGACACAGGCTTTTATCCCGCTGGAAGCTAAGGAGAATAGGACGGAATGAAAAAATCGATTGTTAATACCAGGATTATCACCATGGATGGAAAACTGACGGAATATAAGAACGGATTTTTAACAATTGAAGGTGACCGGATCGCCGGCTTGGGAGAGATGGAGTCCTTTAAGGCAGAGGGAGAGATTATAGACGGTAAAAACGGAATATTAATGCCCGGAATGATAAATACACACACCCATCTGGGAATGCTCCCGTTCCGCAGTCTCGGAGATGATATAAAGGACCGCTTAAGGCGTTTTTTGTTTCCGCTGGAAAATCAATATATGAATAAAGCTCTGGCCTATTGGGGCGCCAAATATGCTGTCTGCGAAATGCTTCTGGGCGGAGTGACCACGGTTCTGGACATGTATTATTTTGAAGACGAAGTGGCAAAAGCGGTGGATTCCATGCATATACGGGCAATATTGGGAGAGACGGTGGCCGATTTGGAGACCTGTGATTCGAGAGAACCCGGAGGCGGCTTTGCCTATGCGGAAGAGTTTATTAATAAGTGGAAGCACCATCCATTGATCACACCCTGCATTGCGCCCCACGCAACCAATACTAACGGGGAAGAGAGCTTAAGAAGGGCAAAAAAGATAAGTGAAGCTTATGGGGTGCCTGTTACAATGCATGTGGCTGAGATGGATTATGAAATGGAGTATTTTAAGGATACTTATTCTATGACGCCCGTTGAATTTCTGGATTCCATCGGCTGCCTGGATGAATCCTTAATTGCCGCCCATTGTATTCATCTGTCCAAAGAGGATATTGAACTGTTAAGCAAACGAAATGTGGGCGTAGCCCATTGCATCGGTTCCAATACCAAGGCAGCGAAAGGTGTTGCGGATATAAAGGCCCTGTTGGATTCGGGAATCAGGATAGGGCTTGGTACGGACGGCGCCACAAGCGGAAATACCTTGGATATCTTAACCCAATTTAAACTGTTTGCTAATTTTCATAAATTAAAAAATAAGGACCGTTCCATTTTTCCCGCGCAGGAAATTGTAGCCCTGGGAACCATCCGAGGTGCCGAGGTTCTGAAGCTGGACAAAGTGACGGGGTCTCTGGAAGTCGGGAAACAGGCCGATCTGGTATTGTTAGAGACGGACTCGGCCAATATGTTTCCGGTCTTTAATCCATATTCCGTAGTTGTATACAGTGCAAATTCCGGCAATGTGGATACGGTGTTTGTAGCGGGGAGATGTCTGGTGAGACATAAAAAACTGGTAGAGACTGAGCTTTGGACCGTCAGAGACAGCCTGCTGGGGGCAATGAAGGAAATGTTAGAGTCGGAGCTGTGTAAAAGCGGTCAGCTGACTCCTGCTCCAAGTAATTAATACAAAATAAATGCTATGGCTGTAATTAAAAGCTTGTCCTATTGCATAAAGCAAAATAATGCTTCATTTATCGGTTTTAAAAAACATAGACAATGATAATGAACAGCGGTTTCGGAGCAAATAAGGCAGAGCAGCCAATATAAGAAGTGGTTTTGAAGCAAAAAACGAATAAAAACCGGACTGGGAAAATGCAATTCCCAGTCCGGTTTTTGTTCGTTTAATTATAAAATATTAGTATACTATTAACCTATGTTATTTATTAACTAATATTGTAAATATGGATAATTATATTGACACTTATTTTTAACACTTATTTTTAACATTTATATTTGACACTTATATTGACACTTATATTGACACTTATATTGACACACTTTCTATCATATGTTATTATTAACATATGATAGAAAGTGAAAATATTCTTTAATCAATTATTTCTGTCATATTTGGATTATCTAATTATAAGTTGCTTACAGGTTATGACTTGTTAAGAAGCATG
>JAFADH010000321.1 GCA_023424995.1 Bacillota bacterium
GCAGTATGGTGTCCTGGTTATTTAATTTAATATGCTCGAAGGAATTATTTCCCTGGTTTGTAACCTTCAGCAGATCGGCAAAGCTGTAGGAGGTAAAGAACGGAGTATAGCCCTCATAGATAATCACCTGATAGATCGGTGCATGCAATCCCATCTCCGGATAATTGATTGCGTCACTTGGCTCTGCTCCCAGAAGCAGATCCCTTAAGACAGTGGATTTGGCCTTAATAAGATATTGATTTAAGGATTTTTCCTTCTCCCTGTTCTTAAGGACCTTATCTCTGACGGAAGTGACGGCATTCGAAAGCTCATCCTCATCGATGGGCTTGGTCAGATAGAAGGCTACTCCGTAATGCAGGGCAGTTTGCGCATATTTAAAGTCAGAATAACCGCTGAGGATGATAAAATCCCCATGAAAGCCTGAGTCCCTGACCTTCTCAATCAATTCGATTCCGTCCATATTCGGCATTCGAATATCAAGAAGTACAAGATCCGGAGCATACTTTTTAATCTTTTCGATGGCCTCTTCTCCCGTGGAAGCATCACCGCAGATGCAAAAGCCCAGGCGGTTCCAGTCAATTACATATTTCAGGCCTTCTCTTACAATTGCTTCATCATCTACGATGAGTACATCCAGTAATGTATAATCCATAGTTATCCCATGACCTTTCTATCCGGTGAAATATCTTAATTCATATCCGGCGAGATTATATTAATTATCTTATCCCAGGCCGGTATCCATGTCCATAAAAAAAGACAGATCAAAAAGCCATCGCTTTTATCCGGAGGGGGAACCTGTTACTCCTGATCCGGTATCATAACAGCGGGGATCGTGATTGTAACGGTAGTTCCTGAACCTTGCGGGCTTTCGAAGCGGATGCCGTATGCCGTGCCGTATAGCAGCTTGATACGCTGATTGATATTATATAATCCGATGCTGTCGGTGGAATCAAGGGAAGCTGAATTCATACGTTCATTCAATTCCGTTAATTTCACCGGATCAATTCCGCGGCCGTTGTCTGATATTTTAATGATAAGAATATTATCGCCGGCAAGTGATATCTCAATTGTGATCCAACCGTTCATGCTTGTTCGCTCCAGACCGTGAATAACTGCATTTTCAACAATGGGCTGCAATAATAAGGGTAATATCTTATATTGATCGGGCTTCATCCCTTCGGGATAGTCTAAGCTGTAATTGATACGGTCGCCGAACCGCAGCTTTTGGATCGCAAGATAAACCTCGATATATTCCAATTCCTTAGCCAGAGTCGTAGAGTCGGTCCCGGTATTCTCAAGAACATAGTGCATGGACTTGCCAAGTAATTTAATGGAAGTGACCACATCAGTATTACCGGTAGCCAATGCCTGCATGCGGATGGTCTCCAGAGTATTGTACAGAAAATGCGGATTGATCTGGCTGGCAAGCATCTTGAATTCCATCTGCTGCTGTTTGTTGATCAGCTGCTGCTCCAGAATCTGGGATTCATAGAATCTGGCTTCATTCTCAGCGATCTTTTTAACGGTAGTATTAAGATCCAGGAATGTCTCGGTTAATTCATCATCCCCCCGAAGCATCTTCATGATATTATAATCACCCAGGCTGACCTGATGCATGGCATTGCGCAAGGTCTGTACACGGCTGCTGAACCGGGCGGAGAATAACAGGGTCAGAAGGGTGGGGAACAAGGTGGCTGCAATGAGGATCATAATATAGATGAGCGTAATCCGGTTCAGATTCTCATAAGCCATTGGGTCGCTCACACAGATATAGAATTTGTTATAGGTCTTATAAGGAAGAAAGGTAACGATATGGGTCAGCTGCAGTTTGCCGCCAAACTCGATCGGCCCTGTATAACGGTAAAATTCATTCTGAAAATCAGACGGAAACGGGATATGCTGCTGAAGCCATCTGCGGTCCGAGGAGTAGAAGGTCAGGTCGTTATCTACGGAAGCCATAACCAGATAATCATTTGTGATCAGCCGGTTCTTTACATAATTCGAATCAATATTCAATACCAGATATGCTGAATACTCGGAGGTACTGATGATAATTCTGCGTATCATGGACAGCTCATAGACCGGATTCTTCCCGCTGTCCTCTCCGGTCAGGCATTGCCATTCATTGATGATCTGTCCCTTCTCAGGATTATTCCAGGGCTGGCCGGCATAGTTATCCACCACGGGCAGGATAAATTCATTGCCCGGAATATTAGGATTGTCGGTGTATATTTTAACGGATGCAATGGCAGCGGTAGTTGCATGCATGGTTTTTAATGCATTCGAGACAAGATCATAGCCCAGCTGATCGGACGGGCTGCTCATATCTGAGCCGAAAAGGGCACGTACATAATCACTGTTAAGCAGGTTGTCACAGGAGGTAAATAATGAGGTAGTGATATCAAACAGTGTGGAATTGATACGCAGGGCAGCGGCGGCTGCCTGTGCCTCATACTGTTCCGACATCTGCGTTCTCGCCTGCAGGATGGAGAACAGCCCTACAAGAAAGAGGGGGATAAAGGTGGACAGCAGGAAGATGGAGAGAAGCTGCTGACGGATCTTGGATTTATTAAGCTGGAATAAGGACCGTTTCATGATTATGCGTTCACCTTTTGTATAGATTGACAATGGGAGGCAACAAAAAGCCGGAAATGGACATAATAATATTCATGTTACCATATGGTATGGCTGAAAAATACATGAATTATTCTAGATAATAGGTACGATTTTTCTGGGTTTTACCGCATGTTTTTTATCAGTATTGATGATTGACGAACAGATGTAAAGTGTATATTATCAGAATTATGAATCAAATGACACTATAGAACTGCCGGTGATATTTACGGAAAATTACGGAAAACAGCAGATATGTGAATAATTATGATTTTTGCATACGGAAGAACGGAGGATTTTTATGAGTGAGACTAAGCGGAAGGAGACCAGCAGGTGGTCTATTTTAATTATAATGGTAATGGGAACCTTTATGGCTGCCCTGGATGCAAGTATCGTTAATGTGGCGCTTCCCAATATGGCCCGAGAACTGCAGGTATCAACCTCGAGTATCCAATTGGTAGCAACAAGCTATCTTGTGGTAGTTGCAGGGATCGTACTGATCTTCGGAAGACTGGGGGATATGCTTGGCAAGACAAGAATGTTCATGCTGGGCTTGGGGTTGTTTACACTAAGTTCCTTATTATGCGGTATCACCCATTCCTTTCCGGTCCTGATCATGGCAAGAGTGATACAGGCAATCGGTGCGGCCGGCCTCATGGCGAATAATCAGGGGATAGTTACAGAAGTATTTCCGCCGAGTGAACGGGGGAAGGCGCTGGGTATCCTGGGTACTGCCGTCGCTCTGGGATCCCTGGTCGGACCCGGTCTGGGCGGTCTGATTGTAGGAGCAGCCAGTTGGGAATATATCTTCCTGATCAATATCCCCATCGGGATCGTAGTATTATTTTTTGCAGTCAGGCTGCTGCCCAGAAAGAGCAGGATCATTAAGGAAAAGCTGGACGGTTTGGGAGCTCTGCTATTCATGGTAATGATAGTTTCCTTATTCTTTGCATTGAATGAAGGCTTAAGCAGAGGCTTCACCAGCCCTGTTATAATTACGGCATTCGCACTGTCTGTCACAGCGCTTATCTCTTTTATTATATTGGAAAAGAAACGTGAGTATCCGTTACTTCAGCTGCAGATATTCTCCAACCGCCTGTTTTCTTTAAGTATATTCTGCGGTTTCATATCTTATATTGTGATATTCTGCAATAATATCATCCTGCCCTTCTACCTGCAGGATGTCCGGGCATATGAGCCACAGCAGTCAGGTCTCATCCTGATGTTATATCCGCTGGTTTTATCTGTAACGGCACCGGTGGGAGGATATCTGTCGGATAAAATAGGGTCTGAAATTCTAACCTTTATCGGCCTCATCCTCATCAGCACAGGAATGTTTTTCATGTCCATATTGAATGCGGCTACTCCGCTGCCCCTCATGCTGGGCTATATCGCATTCATGTCCGTGGGGATGGGCTTATTCCAGTCACCGAACAACTCCCTGGTTATGTCCACCGTGCCGAAGAATAAGCTGGGGATAGCAGGAAGTGTCAATGCACTGGTGCGCAATACCGGAATGGCCTGCGGAATCGCGCTGGCAACTACCCTGCTGTACGGTATGATGAGCCGTAAGCTGGGATACCGTGTCACCAATTATGTCCCCGGACGCAGTGATGCATTTATCTATGGCATGCGGGCCGTGTACATCGCTGCGGGCAGCATCAGCCTGGTGGGAGTTATCATGACCTTAATCCGGCTGCTTGGCAGAAAATCCAGACAGGAAGTTGGGGTAAAATCATAATTTAAGCGACTAACAAGGGCTTATCCATAATTCTTCTCAGTAAAGCATGCCAAGCCCAGGGAACAGGGGAGGTCCCGGACGGCTGCCAAAGCTGACATTCATTTTTATTCCCAATCCCTTCTCTTCCTAGCACAATAGACCGCAGACAACGTTTCCAAAAACGATCCCCGCCTCTCCGGCACCTCCCCTGTTCCCGTCCCTTAGTCAACAACCTAATCTATACTTTTACGGCAATATATTCCCCGCAGAGAGATAGATCCGGTACCACTCCTCTCTGGAAAGGGATATCTCGGTTGCCTTGATGATCTCTTCCAGGCGGTCCGGATTCGTGGTTCCGGTTACCGGCTGCATCTTCGCCGGATGTCTTAAGAGCCATGCCATGACCAGGGTTGTATTCGTAACACCATATTCTGCGGCAATGCGGTCAATGGTTTCATTCAGCTTCGGGAATTTGGAATTGCCCAGGAAGACACCTTCGAAGAAACCGTATTGATACGGTGACCAGGGCTGGATGGTGATATCATTCAGACGGCAGAAATCCAGGATGCTTCCGTCACGGTCCACAGCCTTATCCGTCAGCATATTCACCTCAAGGCCGTTGCTGATCATATTGGCATTGGTCACACTGAGCTGCAGCTGGTTTGCTGCGATGGGCTGCTTTACATACTTCTGCAGCAGTTTGATCTGCATCGGCTTCTGGTTGGACACACCAAAATACCTTACCTTGCCGGACTTCTCCAGCTGGTCGAAGGCTTCGGCTACCTCCTCGGGCTCTACCAAGGCATCCGGCCTGTGAAGGAGCAGGATATCCAGATAATCAGTATCTAAGCGTTTCAAAATCCCATCTACGGAATTCAGGATATGTTCCTTGGAAAAATCAAACATGATTCCCGGCCGGATGCCGCATTTGGACTGCAGTATTAATTTTTCACGGACGGAGGGGCTCATGTTTACTGCCTGTGAGAAGACCTTCTCGCATTCGCCTCCGCCGTAGATATCCGCATGATCAAAGAAATTGGCGCCCAGCTCCAACGCCTTATCCACAAAGCGGGCTGCCCGGGACGGATCATTAAGCCGCATGCAGCCGACTGCGATGGTGGGAACCCTAAGTCCGCTTTTTCCTAATTCTATTGTTTTCATACTCAAGTACCTCCTATTGAATTGATAGAGTTATTAATGCTTCCTCAAGTCCCACTATATGCCTTCGAGTTTACTCAAAGTCAAGAGGTTTATGATAAATTTTCACGTCCGATAAGAATTATGCCTGCGGGCACTTAATCCGGTAAATGGTTATTATTTATTTGACAAGGTAAATATTTAAATTCTACTGTAAAAGGGAAAACATGTATGGTATATTAGAATATTATAAGAAATAAATGACTTCCTGGCTTTAAAAAAAATGAAAGTGAAATTATGATATACAAAAAATATAAAGTCATAATTCGGAAAGGAAATATATTCCGTATAAGAAACGGTTGACAAACGAATATATTAGGAATATATTGATAGAAAAATAAATTATACTAAACAGATATGTATTATATGAATATTAATTTACTTTTTTGTATTATTAATAAAAAGAGGAAAAGGAAGGATGATTTTTATGAAGTATCGGAACATGAAGAAGGCGGTTGCCATATTGCTTGCACTGATCGTGGCAGTGTCCCTGGCAGCCTGCAAGACTGCCGATAATACAGAAGGAGACAACGGCACCACCGGTGATAAGATCGTTAATATCGGCATGACGGATTCTTTAAGCAGTGTGAATCCTCTGCTTATGGATGCTACGGAGATTTTGAAATACTCCTTATCCCTGGAATTCTTACCGCTGGTGGAATTGAACAGTGACCTGGAATTCGTGGGAATGCTGGCTTCCTCCATTACAACTGAGGATAATCTTCATTTTACGGTAAATATCGATCCGGAGGCTGTCTGGTCCGATGGTACGCCGGTTACTGCGGAGGATGTGGTATTTACCGTATTGAGGCTTGCCAGTCCAAAGCTTGCCAATGCCAGTATGGCGCTGTATGCCTTTGAAGGAGTGGGGGACGACGGCTTTGTGGCGGAAGGTGCCGCTGAGATCTCCGGTGTAAAAGCCATTGACAGCAAAACCGTGGAATTTACCACCAAGTATTCCATGGCTCTTACTACTTTCCAGAATACCTACGGAAGATACATACTCACCCTGCCGAAGCATATTCTTAAGGATGTGGCGGAGGATGAGCTGGCCGGCTATTCCTGGTTCAATGCACCCACCGTGGTAAACGGTCCGTATAAAATCGTGGATTTTGACCTGCAGCATTATGTATCCTATGTTGCGAATGATAAGTACTGGAAAGGGGAACCTAATATTAAAAAGCTGAATATCAAGATCCTATCGGCGGCCCAATTGCTGACCGGACTGCAATCCGGCGAAGTGGATTTTGTACAGCAGACCACGGGAAATATCCTTCAGGAGGATTATGCAAGCGTGGAAGCGCTTTCCAATGTTACGGTCAATTACGGAGCACCGGTGACCAACCAGTCCGTCTTCTTTAATACCGCCAGTGTTACGGATGTACGGATCCGGCAGGCAATTCTGTATGGAATTGACCGTCCGTCCATTATCGACGGCTTCTATAACGGAAAGGGTGAAGTGGTGGATGGATTTTTATCCAGCGCAGGGCCCTTCTATGATGCCAATGTAATTCCCAGCGGATATGATCCGGAGAAAGCAAAGCAATTGGTAGCCGAGGCGGCAGCGGACGGCTGGGATGCCGACAGGGTCCTCAGCTTCTATGTGAACAGCGGAGATACTACCTTCGGCCAGGCGGCGGACTATATCGCTGCAAAGCTGGGAGAGCTGGGGATCAAGCTTCAGGTGACGAAGGTGGACCTGTCCACCCTCATGACCCATGCCGGTAATAAGGATTTTGACCTGCTGGCGGTGCAGTATACCTATGCTCCGGTGGATCCCTATCCGGATGTGAGCTGGTTATTGTCCGAGGACGGCTGGACGGGATATGCCAATGACGCCATAACGGAAGCATTGGCCGCAACCCAGGTTACCAGTGATATCAATGAGATCAAAGCAAAGTATTATACCATCGATACCATAGTACAGCAGGATGTGCCCATGATATCGGCATATATCATCAGTGCGATGGGTGCGGTGAATAACCGGCTGGTGAATGCAACACCGGATGTATACGGTTTCTTCATCAATATTCATGAATGGGACGTGAAATAAATGACATCCTTACTTTCGGTCAAGGATCTGGAGGTGGCTTTCTCCGGTGATGCCGGTGATATCAGGGTGATTGACAAAGTAAGCCTTGAGCTTCGTCAGGGAGAGACCCTCTGCATCGTCGGAGAGTCCGGTTCCGGAAAAAGCATAACACTTCTTACCGTAATGGGCTTGTTAGGGAAAAACGGCAGGATAACAGGGGGAAGCATTGATTTTCTCGGGCAGGATATCACTCTTCTGCCCGAGAAGGAGCTGGACCGGATCCGGGGAAGCCGGATGACCATGATCTTTCAGGATTCCATGGCCAGCCTGAACCCGGTATTCACCATAGGAACACAGATGACGGAAGCCATGCGCATCCATCTGAAATTAGACCGGAAGAAGGCCAGGGAGAGAGCGGTGCTTCTTCTTGAGAAGGTCGGACTGCCGGAGCCTTCTTCCGTTATGAAAAAATATCCCCATACCTTATCCGGCGGGATGAGGCAGAGGGCAATGATTGCCATGGCTCTGTCCTGTGACCCCAGTCTGTTAATTGCGGATGAACCTACGACCGCACTGGATGTAACGATCCAGGCTCAGATCATGGAGCTTCTGAGGAGGCTTAAGAAGGAACTGGAGATGTCCATGATCTTCATTACCCACGATATGGGATTAGTGGCTGAGATGGCGGACAGGGTAATCGTCATGTATGCAGGTCAGGTGGTGGAAGAGGCTAAGGTTTTTGAGCTGTTCGGCAGCCCCGGGCATCCGTATACCCAGGCATTGCTCCGGTCCATTCCAAGCATCCGTGATGAAGAAGACAGGGAGCTTAAATCCATTGAAGGAACAGTACCTGAAGTATATGGAGATATCACAGGCTGCCGGTTTGCTAACCGCTGCCCTTATAAGTTGGTTGAATGTGAACAGGAGCAGCAGCTTCGCAGGATAGAGGAGGACCACTTTGTCCGCTGCATCAGGGCAGCGGCGGGAGGCCGGTTCGGAGGGATGGATATTGCAGCAGGAGATGACGCACATACAGGAAATAACAGACAGGCAGAGGAAAACGCCCCGTCCTGAGGCAGTCCCCGTGCAGGAAACAGCGCCGCTTATAGAAGTAAAGGGCCTGAAGAAATACTATCCCATACGTGACGGTATCCTTCCGCATACGGTAGGTAATGTATATGCGGTTGACGGAGTTGATTTTTATATCTGCCAGGGAGAAACCCTTGGCCTGGTAGGAGAATCAGGCTGCGGCAAATCCACCATAGGCCGTCAGCTGGCCGTATTGGAAAAGCCTACGAAGGGGCAGATTTATTATAGGGATTATAATTTACACAAGATATCGGAGAAGGAGTTACGGAAGATACGCACGGAGATACAGATGGTCTTTCAGAACCCATATTCCTCATTAAATCCACGCAAGCAAATCAGAGATATTCTGTCCTATCCTATGCTGTATCATAACATATGCGGCAAGCGGGAGCTTGATAAAGAGCTGCGCAGGCTGACGGATATGGTCGGCCTTCCCCTCAGCTCCATGAACCGTTATCCCCATGAGTTTTCCGGGGGGCAGAGACAGAGAATCGGTATCGCCAGAGCGCTGTCCTTAAGACCCAGGTTTATTATCTGTGACGAACCGGTCAGTGCGCTGGATGTGTCGATCCAGGCACAGATACTGAACCTGCTGAATTCCCTTCAGAAGGAACTGGGATTGACCTATCTATTTATAGGGCACGGCCTGGATGCGGTGAATTATGTCAGTGACCGGATCGCAGTTATGTATCTGGGGAAAATTGTAGAAATAGCGGAAGCCGGGGAATTGTTCGCACATCCGGCGCATCCTTATACCCAGGCATTATGCAATGCGGTGCCGATACCGGATCCCGGCTTAAGGGAGCGGGAGAGGACCATCCTGACGGGAGAGCTTCCCTCCAACAGAAGTATCCGGCCGGGCTGCCGTTTTCACACCAGATGTCCATATGCCATAGAACAGTGCAGGGTATCGGAGCCCTCCCTGGAACCCGTAGCAGCCGGGAGTTCCCATCTGGCTGCCTGTCCGGTTCGCATAAAGCATGCCGCAGGAGAGGAGGGATCCGGTGCTTAAGTATATTGTTAAGAGGCTTCTGATTGCCGTTCCGGTATTGTTCGGTATTACGGTCATTGATTTTCTTATCATGAATCTGGTGGGAAGTCCCCTGGAGATGATGCAGGGTGCCCGTATCTCCCAGGAAGCCCTTGAGGTCAAGCGCATTGCCCTGGGTCTGGATAAGCCGGTAATAATACAGTACTTTATATGGCTGCAGCAGCTGCTGCAGGGGAATCTGGGATATTCCATACGCAGTTACCAGGCTGTCAGCCAGATGATCGGTACTTATATCGGGCCCACCTTATTGCTGATGACTGCCTCCCTGCTGGTGAGTATGCTGATTGCCGTTCCCGCAGGAATATACAGTGCGGTTAAGCAGTATTCCCCGGGGGATTATACGGTGGTGACCCTGTCCTTTCTGGGCAGCAGCCTTCCGAATTTTTTCCTGGCGTTGATTTTAATCTATATTTTTACCATAAGGCTTGGCTGGCTTCCTTCCAGCGGAATGACCACCCTTGGAATGGAGCGGAATGTCTGGGATATCATAAAGCATATGATCATGCCGGTCATTGTGCTGGCAACCACCATGGCAGGTACTAATATCCGTTATATCCGAAGCGCCATGCTGGATATCCTGCAGAAGGATTACCTGCGGACGGCCAGGGCGAAGGGAATCGGACGTTTTCTTGTAATTAACAAGCACGGCCTGCGCAATGCATTGATTCCTGTTACCACCGTCCTTGGCATGCATATTCCCATGCTGTTCGGGGGCGCGATTATCGTAGAGCAGGTGTTCAGCTGGCCGGGTCTGGGCTTAATGACCATGAATGCCATCATTAACCGGGATTATCCGGTTATCATGGGCGTGTGCCTGATGTCCGCGGTGGTTGTGCTGGCGGCTAATCTGCTGACGGATATCATCTATGCTTTCGTGGATCCGACGATTAAATACTGATATCAAGGCTGACAGGAAATATAAATAAGGGCATAAGGGATATAAGAGGCATGAGAATGAAAAGAAATAAATCCGCGGAAGTAAATAAAGTATACCGTTATCAGAGCACGTCGGTCAAAAGGTTTATGAAGCACAGGCTTGCCATGCTGAGTCTGGTATTTTTGCTGATCATGATAATCTGCTCCCTGCTTGCTCCGGTGCTGGCTCCTTATGATCCGAATAAAATAGCAGGCGGCTTCAGTGAAAAGCCTTCCTCCGAATTCCTGTTAGGTACGGATCAGGTGGGCAGGGATATTCTGAGCAGGCTTTTACATGCCACAAGGATTTCTTTGCTGGTGGGGTTTGCAGCCACTGCGCTTTCCACTGTCATTGGAGTATTGCTTGGACTGGTATCCGGATATTTCGGGGGATGGATCGATATGATCATCATGCGCTTTACGGATATCGTCATGTCCTTCCCCTATATATTGCTGGTACTGGTATCCGCCGCCATATTCAAACCGGGGCTTTGGAATATCATTCTCATCCTTGGCTTTGTCGACTGGCCCGGGATTGCCCGGTTAGTAAGAGGAAATGTCCTGTCCCTCAGGGAGACGGACTTCATCCAGGGTGACAGGATCGCCGGAGTCCCCAAGGCATATATTCTGTTCTCCGAGATACTGCCCAATACCATTGCCCCGATTCTGGTGTATGCCACCTCGGTAGTGGCACTGTCCATGCTGGATGAAGCGGCATTAAGCTTTCTGGGTATGGGGATACAGCCGCCCCAGGCAAGTCTGGGCAACATGCTGGGCGGTGCGGAATCCCTCTCCGTTCTGACTTCAAAGCCCTGGTTGTGGGTGCCTCCCGGAACATTGATCATCCTATTGGTCCTGAGTATCAATTTTATCGGGGATGCCTTACGGGATGCCCTGGATCCGTCCGGCAAGTAAATGCTTTAAGCTTTTTGACTGATGCAATATAACAAAGATATCATTACCAGAGATCATGAGCCTGCCGCAATAATTCGCAGGCGCTACAGAAAGGAAGCACGGATAATATGAAAAACCAGTTAAGCTACCAGGCTTCGGAATATGACTGCGGACCCACCACACTCCTGAATGCGATCCGGTATCTGTTCGAACGGGAGGAGATACAGCCGGACATCATCAAGGCAATATCCCTGTATACCCTGGACGGTTATGATAATAACGGAGAATCCGGCAAGAGCGGAACCTCCTATATGGCCATGATGTTCTTATCCAATTGGTTTAATCATTACGGGAGCATTAAGAACTTTCCCATACACACAGAGTTTTTAATGAACGAGAATGTTGTCCTTGGGCAGAACAGCCAGATCATCGGATGCCTCCAGCAGGGCGGGGCTGTGATACTGTGCGTATGGCTTGGGGACTACAAGCACTACATTCTGCTTACGGGCATCGACCAGGATTACCTGTGTCTCTTCGATCCGTATGATTGGGATGTCCCTGTGGACGGTAACCGGATTATCAAGGCAGAGGGACTCCCCAAGCAGATGAACCGGAAGGTGAAGATAGAAGTGATCAGCGATGATCAAAAAGGCTTTTATGCCCTCGGTGAAAAACAGGGCAGGGAAGCGATGCTGTTATATAATAAAAATACGCGCAAGACACCGGAAAAGTCCATTGAGTATATGATCTAAGGCTCAATGGGCTTTCTTTCTGATCTCGATCAGGCGGATCTCATGGGGCTCTAGCTCCGCATAATAATTGATCCGCCGGTTATTCACTTCGATCCTTGTCTTATTCAGCTTAGGCATGGAACGCCCTTTCAGAATCCGTATCTCTTCCTCGGTGGACAAAGGCACGGCGCCCATACGGACCCACTCATCGAAAGCGCTTCCATGATCCCGGTTAACCACATGCTCGGTCAGAATATAATTGCCGTTCTCTGCGTTGGTCAAGGTCAGGTCAATATCCATGGGAGACGGATCCACGAAGGCATTATACCGTTCGATATAGGTCACATTGAATAAGATTCCCTGAGCATACAGCGGGGATATATGAATGTAATTATATAACAGGATAATATAATCACCCTTCTGATTCGCGGTCACAAAATAACCGGGACCCCGGTCCACCAGGGTATTCATCAGCTTGTTAAGGAATACGTAAGCATAATAGGCAGGCTTTTTAATGCCGCTGCAGGTGAATAATCCCATCTCCCCATAGAAAAACTGGTTGTCAAAGGGCAGCTCCTCCAGGGTGTCGGACAGGCACCAGTTGCCGAAGCTCTCCACCTGGTCATAATTCTCAAGAATATTCTTTGCAATATAAGCAGAGCGGTAGCAGGTGTCGTTCAGCCAGTCCCTGTGGGAGGAGGTGGAAGACCATTCGGTTATATAGATGGGAAGCTTCGGGTATGTAGACAGATTGCTCCTGATTACGTCCAGGGAATGTGCCATATAATCCGGATCCTCCGATAATATGATGGATTCCTTGTCACTTACCCCGAAGGTTGCCAGATCCTTGCTGGTTGAGGTCTTTACCGGATAGAAATTCAGATTGTAGAAATCGGGGAAACAACTGCCGGCAATGCAGTAATCAAGAAAATTGTAGTACTGCGTCTTCCCGAAATCCAGAGAACCGTAAGAAGGCGCCCCGAAGAGAAGATGGCTGTCACACTGCTTTACACAGGCTCTGGTGAGCCGGTACAGCTCATAGCTGATCTCATCGGTCTCAAAAGCAAACATATAGGACTGGAAAGGCACATTCCAGAAGCAGAACAGCCAGGACCTGACCTCCTCCAGTCCATACCGCTCTATAAAATGATTCGTCAGGGATGTGATCAGAAAGTTCCATTTGTTATAATCCTTTGGCTCGCTAAGAATAACCGGATTATAAAAAATCGTAGCGGAGGTATCCTTTGCCAGCATCCGGGGCATGAAGGAGAACTGAATTAACGGCCGCAGGCCTATGGAAAGCAGAAAATCAATCATCTGATCCACATACTGATAAGTCAGAAAAGGATTTCCCTTGTGATCCTCATTATAAAGCATCATAGTATCATCCAGAATGCCATGGAATTTAATATAACGGAAGCCTACTTCCTTCTGCAGTGTCCTGAGCTGCTGCTGTATGCTCTCCAACAGGATTTCCTTCGCTCTCGCCACACTGGTGAAGGTCTTAAAGGTGTGGGTAAGTGTTTTTAAGCTGTTATTGGTATTGATCTCAATTGATTTCACGGAACGCATATTTTCATTGCCGGATACCTCCCTGGCAGCCTCTGCATCCAGATATTCTCCCAGCTTATTAAGAAAATCATGCCGTTTAAGCATAAGATAACTGCTGTATTCGGAGCGCTTTTCCTGCCTGGCCTTTTTTACTCCGTCACTCATTTTCTGCTCCCGCCTGAATTGTCTGGGAAGCATTCCGAATTGCTTTTTAAAGGTATTAACGAAGTAACGGTTATTAGCAAATCCGTTATCACATGCAATCTGCTCGATGGTGTGGTCAGTGGTCAGAAGCTCGTTGACCGCATGATTCATCCGGATCCCGGTCAGGTAGTTAAAGAAGGTGACACCCATGTTGGTCTTAAAAAAATGTGACAGATAGGAGGGAGACAGATATTCCCGTTCCGCCACCTGATCCAGTGTGATCTCTTCGGCATAATTTTCATTCAGATATTGGATAATGCCGCCAAGACGCTGAAGGCTTTTTGAGGCAGCCGTGATATTGCGTTCTTCATTGCTCTTAAAGTTTTTAACCAGGTTCAGAATCAGCTGGTAGGAGAAGGAGATGGTAAGAAGCTCATGGCCTTCCTTATCGTTGTATTGTACATAGATAATCTTAGCTATAATTCTCTTTAGCTCGGAGAATTTCATCTTATTATGATATGCGGCGGAATTGCATTGAAAATAGGTCACGGATTCGAGACCCTTCTTATAATAGGAAGGATTGATCTGCAGCAGGACGACAACATTGTCATTGCTTTGAATCTCATGCATCTGGTCGGTGTTGACAAGTATGATATCATCCTCGAACAGATGATAAGTCTCCGTATCGATCGTAATGGTCAGTTTACCGCTCAATACGAGATATATTTCGATGCAGTTATGCCAATGTCTGGGAATATCAGACAAAGATTTGATTTCGATATTAATAGGCATCTCATCAGAAAATACGACATCTTCATGAGTTATCTGCAATTTTAACACACCCGCTTTCTAAATTATATATTTTTTCGGCATTATGCCATATTTTAATCTTATGAATACTATTTGTCTGTTTGGAGCTTATGGACATGTATCTGTTTTCATCCAATATTATACTTATAATAACATAATGTTTTAATATTAGCTATCCAAAAATGAATAGTGTATTAAATTTTGTTATAAGAACTGTATAATTTTTTGATTTTCTAATTTTTGTCTGCTTGCAGGATTTCTTCGAAGCACCATATTATGTATATAATAATCACCAAAATAGATAAAAAAGCATGGTATTTCTTAAATATATTATGTAAAATGTAGATAAATGAGCTTATTGAAATCTTAGCCGCCAAGAAAAAAGCAACATATTGCATAATAAAATCGATTTTATATTTGCGAATTATGTATTTATTATTGGATTAGGCTTTATTTATGGATTAGACATAATAATAAGTAACACTGCCGGCTTACTTATGTTTATGTTTAATATATAAGGCTGGAGAAGCCGAATTATTAAAGGAGGGTATATAATGAGTAAAGTAAGGAAATTAACCGCCCTTCTATTAGCAATGGTATTTACCATGACCTTGTTAATAGGATGCGGCAAAGAGGCATCGGATGATACTGGTAATGACGTAACAAAGGCGCCTACGCAGGCACCTTCAACGGATGCGACTGCAACCCCGGAACCGACCGGGACGGATGATGCTGATCCGAATCAGCTTCCAAGAACTGAGACCCTGTATTTCGGCGGTCAGCAGTGGGGCACGGTGAACGGCTGGAACCCGCTGGGCGACAACAATAACAATGCAATGGCTTTATCGGCATCAGGCAGCGGTTCCCGGACAGTTATGTTCGAAACCCTGTATATGTACAACTTTCTTGATGCTTCCATGACACCTCTTCTTGCGGACGGTCCATATGTATGGAATGAAGATATGACAGAGATGACAGTTAAGCTTAACAGCGCCGCAAAATGGAGCGACAGTTCACAGGTAACGGCCGATGACGTAGCATATACTTATGAAACTGCCGTTAAGATCGGAAATAATGCAGGCAATTCAAATAAGCCCTACATAGAGTCAGTAACAGCAGTTGATCCTTCCACAGTACTCATCAAGGCCGTATTGAATGATGAAGGGAAAGCAGTTAATCCTCTGATGCTGGTTAACTTCCTTGGTTCCTTCTACATCGCACAGAAGTCCTGGATTGAGACGGTAGAAGCACGGAACAACGACGATGCTACCGCTATTAAGGCGGATCCGGCGGAAGATGTTATATATTCCGGCCCTTACCACAAATATTATTCGGATGACCAGAAGGTTATTTTCATCCGTGATGATAATTACTGGGGTCAGGATGCTTCCGTGTGGGGACAGCTTCCGGTTCCCAAGTATCTTGCCCATACGATCTATGCGGATAATGCTGCAACAGAAGTAGCCTTTAAGGCCGGTGAGGTTGATGTTAACCAGCAGTTCATTCCTAATATCCAGGATTTATGGTTAAAGGACGGCCTTCCGATTTCCACTTATATGAGCGAGCCTCCGTACGGCATCTGCGTTAATATGCCTACAGCATTCTTTAATCTTGAAAAACCTGCACTTCAGAACGTAGCAATACGTAAAGCCATCGCTATAGCGGTGGATTATGATGCGATCAATGCAAATGCCATGACAGGACAGTCACCTACCTTCGAGCAGATACCCCGTTCAATTATGAACCCTACCGATGGTGAGCAGGCGACCTTTGACCATGAAGCAGTAAAGGATCTTCAATGGGTCGGCAATGATATAGAAGGTGCGAATAAATTACTGGATGATGCCGGTATCGTCGATACGGACGGTGACGGTATCCGCGAATTAGACGGACAGAAGCTTTCCCTTATTGCGGCATGCCCGTTTGGCTGGACTGACTGGCAGGCATCCATAGAGATCGTTGCGGCAGCAGGAAAGAATATCGGCATCGAAATTACCACCCAATATCCGGAGCCCGATCCGTACCTGACAACGGTAACCTCCGCTCACCAGCAGGATTTTGATATCTTCATGATGTGGACCGACAGTGCTTCCCCGGTTCAGCCCTGGGGACGTCTCCGCAACCTGATGAGCAATGAGTTCAACGGTATTGACGGTAACTGGTCCGGTAACTACGGCCACTACAGCAATGACCGCATCCAGGAACTGATCAAATTAATTCCTACGGAAGGCGATGCTGCTAAACTGAATGAATACTACACGGAAGCAGTTGAAATCTACCTGAGCGATGTTCCTTCTTTCTCACTGATGTACAGACCTGACAAGTTCCATGCTGTTAATGAATCCGTATGGACCAGTTTCCCCGAAGACGGTGACGGTTTAAACATCCCTCCGGCAGACTGTACCGACGGCTATGGTATCGCAGCCCTGTATAATATTACACTGGTTCAGTAATTACCGGATTGAATACAACGCGGAAGAATTAAACTTGAATAGCAATACCTGAATCTTATAGGCAGCCATGTTTCGGGAGCCCTTGAAACATGGCTGTTTTCAGAATTCATAGAGTATTGCGGGAATCAGGGGATTTTATAATGAACAATGGTGCATGAGGCCCAAAGGCTGCAGTTTATGAGAAAGGCATGGTAATTTCTATGAAAGGCTATCGTAAGTATTTTGGCAAAAAAATTGTATGGTTTATCCTTACATTATTCATTGCTTTTATACTGAATTTTGCACTCCCAAGAATGATGCCGGCAGATCCCGTTGCCAATATTATGTCCAAAACAGCACGGGGAATTACGGAATCGGGTGCAACAAAAGCAATGTATGAGAATTACGTCAAGGTGTTCGGCCTTGACAAACCGGCAATCGTTCAATTTTTTACATATCTGAAAAATGCAATGCTGGGAGATTTCGGTATTTCCTTCAGCCAGTATCCCCGAAGTGTCAACGATATCATTGCCAATGCAATTCTATGGACCATCGGCCTGCAATTGCCCGCTATTATCGTGGGGTGGCTGATCGGCAATGTTCTGGGGGCATTGGCAGCTTATATCAGAAAGGGCTTTGACAAGTTCCTGATGCCTCTCAGTCTGTTCTTCAGCTGCATCCCGGCCTTCGGGATGGCGGTAATCATGCTGGGTATCTTTGCAATCCGGCTGAAGGTCGCACCGGTTGCGGGAGGATACGGTTTTGATCTGATACCCAATTTCAGCTGGACTTTTATCAAATCTATCTTTTTACATTATCAATTGCCCTTCTGGTCCATTGTTATTATCTCCATAGGAGGCCAGGCAATCGGCATGCGCTCCATGTCGATCTATGAGCTGAATGCGGATTATGTAAAATACAGCCGTTTCCTTGGTATCAAGGACAGAAAAATCGTCGGCTATGTATTCCGTAATGCCATGCTGCCGCAGGTTACCGGACTTGCACTTTCCTTAGGCACTATGGTGGGCGGCGCACTGGTAGCCGAGATCACCTTCAGCTATCCCGGACTCGGTACAACAATACTGAAAGCGGTTACCGCCTCGGATTATCCCCTTTTATCGGCTGCGACGCTGATTATTACCATTATGGTCCTGGTGGCCACCTTTTTAATTGATATCATCTATGGTTTTATTGATCCGCGTGTTAAAGCCGCGCAATTTGATTAAGGGAGGAATAATATATGAAAAACACAATACGCCAGGTATTTCACTCTCCCAAATTCGTCGTAGGATTTTGTATTTTAATTCTGATACTGCTGACACTTTTCATATATCCGCTGTTTGTTCCCGGCAATCCTCTGCAGATGCTCGGATTAAGCTCATTCTCCGAACCGGGAACCTATGTGTCCGTATATGATACCATAGGCACGGAAGCGGATATCATGAAGCTGCCGGAAGCAGAGGAAAAACGGCTTGCCAATATATTAAGCGATGAAGACCGTGCTGCCATTAAGGAATGGCTGATTGCCGTGGGTATCCCGGAAGAAGAGATCGATATCACCCATACGGACGATCTTTTGAAGCTTTGGGAGGATAATTATGATCCTTCCGCCAAGCCGGCAGGCATGACCATGGCAAGGCGCAATTATTACAAACGGCTGGATACGAATCTGAAAGAAGCCCTGAATACCAATGAAGTAGTGATCGCCACAAAGGATGCGGAAACCGGTGCATTGGAAGAAGCCAAGATTGTTAAGGATACGGATTATGTAAATACCAAAGATGTAATTAACGTTATCCGCCTGCCTCTGGGAACGGATAATTTCGGAGCGGATGTTCTGAAGAAGCTTGTTTCCGCCACCAAAACCTCGATCCTGATCGGCTTGATTGCCGGCACCATCGCAACCCTGTTCGGGCTTACGACGGGACTGCTGGCAGGCTATATCGGAGGACTGGTGGATGATTTCATTTTGTTCATAACAAACCTTTTTACTGTAATTCCGGGGTTTATTATTCTTATTTTAATTTCCTACGGGATCGGACAGGAACAAAGAGGCGCCACAACGGTTGCAATTGTTATCGGTCTGACCTCCTGGACCTGGACCACCAGATCGGTGCGTTCCCAGGTAATTTCCCTGCGCAACCGTGATCATGTAAACCTGAGTAAGCTGTCCGGGCACAGTCTGGCAAGAATTATCGCCACCGATATCCTGCCCTACATTGCCTCTTATGTAGTCATGGCATTTATCCTGCAGATATCAACAGCCATACTTGCGGAAGCACAGCTTTCCATGCTGGGTCTTGGACCAAAGACCTCTGAAATACCGACACTCGGTCTTATGATGAACTGGGCGATCATGTATTCCGCTCATACCCATGGCTATTGGTGGGCATATTTCCCTGTTCTGCTGATTATTGCATTGATATCCTTCTCGTTGAATCTTATGAATACCGGTCTGGATCAGGTGTTCAATCCCACATTGAGAGATTAGGAGGTCGGTTATGGGAAAGAAAATACTTGAGGTGAATAACCTCACTACAAAATATATTACCAGATTCAAAGAAGATGTCTATGCGGTGGATCATGTATCCCTATCCATAGAAGAAGGAAAATCCCTGGGAATCGCGGGGGAATCCGGCTGCGGCAAATCAACCCTTGCCTTAAGTCTGATGGGTTATTATTTTGCACCGCTTCATTATACCAGCGGAGATATTATCATCGACGGCAGGAATATCTCGCAGATGAAGCCGGACGATATCCGCAGATCCATCCTGGGTACGGAGATTGCCTATATCCCCCAGGCCGCCATGAATGCTTTAAATCCCACAAGAAAAATCATCCGTTTTATTGAGGACGTAATTCATGCCCATGAGCCCAAGATCCCAAGGAAGGAAATATATAATATGGCAAGAAAGCGGTTCGAGGAGCTGGGCCTGCCGGCGACCGTCCTTGACCGTTATGCCGTAGAATTGTCCGGGGGGATGAAGCAAAGAACGGTAATCGCTATCTCCACCATACTTTCCCCCAAGGTGCTTATTGCGGATGAACCCTCCAGCGCTCTTGATGTTACCAGCCAGAAGATGGTTATTAAGATGCTCCGCAACCTCATGGAAAAGGGCTTCATCAAGTCCATGATCTTCATCACTCATGAGCTGCCCCTTCTCTATAATGTAACGGATGACATTATGGTCATGTACGCCGGCCAGATCGTAGAGAAAGGGACCGCCAGGGAGATGGTATTCGATCCGGTCCATCCCTATTCCAAAGGCCTCATGGGATCCATCATCGTACCGGAATCCGGAACCAGGGAGCATAAGCTGACAGCGATTCCCGGAACTCCGCCTAACTTAAAGAAGCCTCCGGCAGGCTGCAGATTCGCAGACCGGTGCAGATATGTCACTACGGAATGCAGGATCAATTCTGTCGGCATCAGGGAATTCGACCAAGGCCGCGGCTATCGCTGCATTATCGAAGTTGCCAAACTGAAGGAGGTGTATGGTAATGAACAATGAAAGACCCATGTGCCTGAGCGGAAAAGGAGTTACCAAGATCTACGGCATCGGCGACAAGAAGACGGTGGCGGTGGATCATGTGGACTTTGAATTCTATGAAGGAGACCTGATCTCCATCGTAGGGGAATCCGGCAGCGGCAAGACAACGATTGCCAAGATGCTCTTAGGGCTTACCAGCATAACGGAAGGCGAGATCTATTACCAGGGAGAACCCCGTGATATCAGCTCCCACAAGAAAAAGAGAGAATACTGGAAGAATATACAAGCCATCTTCCAGGACCCCTTTTCCTCCTTTAACGTATTCTCCAAGATAGATACCGTATTACTGGACTGCATCAACATGCGCGGAGGACGTTTCCTTCCCATGAAGCAAAAGACCCAGATGATGACGGAGGCCTGCAGCTTTGTTAATCTGAAGTTCGCAGAGCTGACCAATAAGTATCCCTTTGAGCTTTCGGGCGGACAGATGCAGCGTCTGATGATAGCACGTATTTTCCTGCTTAAGCCCAAGATCCTTCTGGCGGACGAACCCACCTCCATGATCGATGCCTGCTCCCGGGCCACTATACTGGATATGCTGTTGAATCTGCGGGATGAGATCGGTATGACGATCATCTTTATCACTCACGACATCGGGTTGGCTTATTATATCTCAGACAAGGTATATATTATGGAACACGGTAAGATTGTGGAGAGCGGAACTGCCGATGAGGTGATCATAAATCCCAAGGCGGCATATACCAGGCGTCTGATCAATGATGTTCCGAAGATATATGAAGAATGGGATTTATCAACAGTTTAGCTGTGATCAATATAAAAAGAGAGGAGACGGATGGAATATGATCGATATCGGTAAGCTGATGAAGGAGCTTACGCTGGAAGAGAAGGCGGGACTATGCTCCGGTGCGGATTTCTGGCACACGAAAGCGGTGGAGCGGCTCGGACTTCCCGCGGTGATGGTAAGTGACGGCCCTCACGGACTTCGCAAGCAGGAGGACGGGGTGGATCATGTGGGCCTGGGCAGCAGTATCAAAGCTGTCTGCTTTCCCGCGGCATCCGCGTTAGCCTGCTCCTTTGATACGGAATTGCTGCATACGCTGGGATGCGCTTTAGGTGATGAATGTCTGGCAGAAGACATATCCACGCTTCTTGGGCCTGCGGTGAACATGAAGAGATCTCCCTTATGCGGAAGAAATTTTGAATATTTCTCCGAAGACCCTTATCTGGCAGGAGAGCTGGCTGCAAGCTATGTGGATGGGGTGCAGAGCAGGAAGGTAGGGACCAGTGTGAAGCATTTTGCGGCCAATAACCAGGAAACCAGGCGTATGAGCATCAGCTCCGAGGTGGATGAGCGGACCCTTCGCGAGATATATCTCACCGCCTTCGAGATCATCGTAAAGAAGGCACAGCCCTGGACTGTGATGTGCTCCTATAATAATATCAACGGGGTTTATTCCTGTGAGAATGAATGGCTCTTAAATAAGGTGCTCCGGGAGGAATGGGGCTTTAAGGGCCTGGTCATGACGGACTGGGGCGCCATGAATAACAGAGTGAAAGCCCTGAAAGCAGGACTGGATCTTGAGATGCCCTCCTGTAATGGAATCACGGATCAACTTATCATAGACGCAGTTAAGAACGGCTCTCTTTCCCCGGAGATTCTGGATAAGTCGGTAGAACGTATCCTGAATTTGGTTAAGACATACTATGAAGGAAAGGCAGAAAGTACCGCAATCCCTTTGGAAGAGCACCATAAGCTTGCCGGAGAGCTGGAGAAGGAATGCGCGGTACTTCTTAAAAACGATAATATTCTTCCGCTCAGGGAGGATAGCAAGGTTGCCTTTATCGGTGAATTTGCGGCGGCCCCCAGATATCAGGGCGGCGGCTCCAGCCATATCAACAGCTTTAAGGTAACCGGCGCACTGGAGGCTGCCTCCGGATATCCCGTCAGCTACGCCAGAGGCTATGAAACACAAAAGGATGAGCCGGATGCGGACCTGATCGCCGAAGCGGTGAGAGCTGCCGGGGAAGCTGAGATTGCGGTGGTATTTGCCGGGCTGCCGGATCATTTTGAGAGTGAGGGCTATGACCGCACCCATATGGAGCTTCCTTCCGCCCAGAATATATTGATCGAAGAAGTGGCGAAGGTGCAGCCCAATACCATTGTTGTACTGCATAACGGCTCACCGGCGGTCCTGCCCTGGTCCGGCAAGGTGAAGGCGATTCTGGAGATGTATCTGGGAGGCCAGGCAGTGGGCGAAGCTGCCGTGAATCTATTGTACGGGAAAGCCAATCCCTGCGGAAAGCTTGCCGAGACCTTCCCTCTGCGTCTGCAGGATACCCCCTCCTATCTTGATTTCCCGGGAACCAACCGAACCGTGGAATACCGTGAGGGAGTATACATAGGATACCGCTATTATGACGCCAGGGAGATGGAGGTATTATATCCCTTCGGCCATGGGCTTAGTTATACGGCCTTTGAATACAGTGATCTGAAGCTGAGGGCGGTCGGCGATGCTCCGGCAGCATTGCAGGAGGGTCCCGCAGCTTATGGGGCTTTTGAGGTCTCCGGAGCAGAGGGCAATATCCTCCGCATTAAGGATACCGATCTTCTGGAGGTCACCTTGAAGGTAAGGAATACCGGGAGCATACGCGGCAAGGAAATCGTGCAGTTGTATGTAAGCGATCCGGAGGCTTCCGTTGGCAGGCCTCCCAAGGAATTGAAGGGCTTTGCCAAGGTATCGCTGGATCCGGGAGAAGAGAAGACGGTAAGCTTTACTCTGGATAAGCGGTCCTTTGCATATTACAGTACGGAGCTTGGGGACTGGTATGCAGAAAGCGGCAGCTTTGATATCCTGATCGGCAAATCCTCCAGGGATATCGTATTGAAAGCCTCCGTTGAGCTGGAAAGTACAACGGAAATACCTTTTGTACCGGATGACCGTACGACCTTTGCGGATATTATCAGCCATATGGACGATCCCAGTGAGTTTTTTGCAATGCTGGCCGGCGGTTTTGGGGATGCAGTCGGTGGAGAAGATAGTATCGGGGAATTAAAAATGCTGCTGGAGATGATAAAAGGAATGCCGCTGCATTCGGTGCGTTCGTTTGCAGCTATGGGGCTGCCGGTGGATATGATTGATGCATTGGTAAAGAAAGTTATGAGATTGTAATTTAGGTGACGGCTAAGGGACGGATGCAGGGGTGGTACTGACCGGGAGCGGTGGTATCCCGTTCGGAAACGTTGTCTGCGATCTATTGGACTAGGAACAGGGAAAGCCGGGAAGAAAAGTGGGATATACGTAATGAGAATTTGTCGGTCGGCGCATATGAACATCCGTGTTCAATGCCCCTGAGCCGGACGTCCGTGTCCGTCTCCCCTCAGGTTACGTACACTTTTCTTCCCGGCTTTCCCTGCACCAAGTCCAATCACGATTTTGACAAAATGTTTCCGAACGGGATACCACCGCTCCCGGTCAGTACCACCCCTGCATCCTGAGCTTGGCATGCCATGCTGAAAAGCATTGTGATAATATTGGGGTGTTATCTTAATGATGTAATAAACTGAAGTAAAATGTTAAAATAATAAACTGCATGATATTAATTATAATCATGTAAACAGATGAGGAATCAGATAACGATCTGCTTCACAGAAAAGTATGTTAAGTAAGCGGGAGCGTATCGGGACATTCATGATATATGTACAGGGTCATGCCGATATATATGAGTGTAACCATAGATTAGGTGGCCGGTATGCCTCGTATTATTATCTGCGGCCATCTGTTTCCAGAATGATTGATCACTGAACGTTGATTTAAACTGTATCAGAAGCAGTATCTAAGAATCTGCATAGATAAAAGGCTTTCCTTATATTATATTCCGTAGTATCCGCACCGATATCCACCACCTCAATCCGATAAAGTTCAGGCTTACC
The DNA here is from genome assembly GCA_023424995.1 of Bacillota bacterium. Lineage (GTDB taxonomy): Bacteria > Bacillota > Clostridia > Lachnospirales > Lachnospiraceae > Mobilitalea. Next base: position 24,623 of record JAFADH010000321.1, read on the forward strand.
CATAACGCTTTTCAGTAAAGCAAGCCAAGCCCAGGGAACAGGGGAGGTGCCGGAGGGGCGGGGATCGTTTTGGGAAACATCTTGTCAAAGTCGTGATTGTACTTGGAAGAGAAGAGGCTGGGAATAAAAATGATCGATAACCCAGGGAAACGGAGCCATGGATGGCGGAGTTAGCTTCATTGGGCAAGGATGCCCATATGAAGCGGTCCCGGACGGCTGCCAAAGCTGACATCCATTTTTATTCCCAGCCTCTTCTCTTCCTAGCACAATAGACTGCAGACAACGTTTCCCAAAACGATCCCCGCCCCTCCGGCACCTTCCCTGTTCCCGTCCCCTAGTTAATCACCAAATCATACCTTTCTCACAAAACATCACTTGAAAAGTGAATTAATATATTATATAGTTTAATAAAAAGCTATCATGGAGGATATGTATGAGTCTCGATTTAAATCAAGTAAAAGACGCCCTTCTCAACGGAAAAACCGTACTCGGTATTGAGCTTGGCTCCACCAGAATCAAGGCAGTGCTGATCGGTGAGGATAATACACCCATTGCTTCCGGAGGGTATGACTGGGAGAACAGCTATATTAATAATGTTTGGACTTACAGTATAGAGGATATCTGGAAGGGTGTGCAGGCCAGCTATTCCAGGATGGCGGAGGAGGTTAAGGCCAGGTACGGTGTGACTCTTAAGAAGCCGGGTGCCATCGGATTCAGCGGCATGATGCACGGTTATATGGTGTTTGATAAGGAAGACAGGCTGTTAACGCCTTTCCGCACCTGGCGTAACAATATCACAGGCCCTGCCTCCGAAGCCCTGACGGAGCGCTTCAATTATCCCATTCCCCAGAGATGGAGCATCGCGCACCTTTATCAGGCTATTTTAAATAATGAGGAGCATGTCTTCGAGATCAGCCATCTCACCACCTTGGCCGGGTATATCCACTGGAAGCTGACCGGACAAAAGGTGCTGGGCGTAGGCGAAGCCTCCGGAGTCTTCCCCATTGATCTGGAGACGAAAGATTTTAATCATAAAATGACAGACCAGTTTAATGAGCTGGTCAGCTTAAGAAAGCTTCCCTGGAAGCTGGAGAACATCCTTCCTAAGGTATTGCCGGCGGGTGAGAGGGCCGGGGAGCTTACTGCCGAGGGCGCAAAGCTTCTGGATGTTACCGGAGAGCTGCAGGCGGGGATTCCCCTGTGTCCTCCGGAAGGGGATGCAGGCACCGGCATGGTCGCCACCAACAGTGTGGCGGAACGTACCGGTAATGTATCCGCCGGCACGTCGGTATTCGCTATGATTGTTCTTGAGAAGGAGCTGTCCAGGGTATATCCGGAGATTGACCTGGTGACGACGCCAACCGGTAAGCTGGTTGCCATGGCGCATTCCAATAACTGCACTTCAAACCTGGATTCCTGGATGGGGCTCTTTGGTGAGACCTTGAAGACCTTTGGGGTGGAGGTCAGTAAGCCGAAGCTTTATGATACCTTATATTATCTTGCCATGGAAGGTGATCCGGATTGCGGCGGTTTATTATCCTATGGTTATCTTTCCGGTGAGCATATCACTCATTTTGAAGAGGGACGTCCGTTATTTGTAAGATCTTCCGACAGTAAATTCACCCTGGCGAATTTCATCCGGGTCAACTTATTTACCTCTCTTGGAGCCTTAAAGACCGGTCTTGATATACTGCTTCAGAAGGAAAAGGTGAAGCTGGATGAGATCCTGGGCCATGGGGGCTTCTTTAAGACCCGGGAGGTTGGACAAAAGGTAATGGCCGCGGCGATCAATGTACCGGTATCCGTTATGGAGACTGCCGGGGAAGGCGGTGCCTGGGGAATTGCCCTGCTTGCTTCCTATATGGTCAATAAAACGGAAGCCGAGACGCTTGAGAGCTATCTGAAAACCAGGGTATTCGCTGATAAGCTTGGAATTTCAATGGCTCCGGATCCGAAGGATGTGGAAGGCTTTAATGAATTCATGAAGCGTTACACCAAAGGGCTTGCAATTGA
>JAFADH010000323.1 GCA_023424995.1 Bacillota bacterium
TGATCGTGGGAGGAATCATTATGAGTAAGATTTCAGGATGGCCCGGTTCCACCGGTAAGACTGACATTGGTAAAGATGAGGGGGCTATTGATACAATGGTTCAAAATAAGACAGATATAACAGCAGAGAATGAGGGCTCTCCGGCACCGGACTTAAGAAAGACTACAGGTACCGAGCTGCAGGCAGCTCCTTCCGGTAAGACTGCTTCCATGAATCCGGTCATAACCAGCATATATACTGCCGATCCCTCCGCACATGTCTGGGAGGACGGGAAGATATACATCTATGCTTCCCATGATATGGATCCGCCCAGAGGCTGTGACCTGATGGACCGCTACCATGTATTTTCCTCGGAGGACATGGTGAATTGGGTGGATGAGGGTGAGATATTAAGCTCTGAGCAGGTGGAGTGGGGACGTCCGGAGGGAGGCTTCATGTGGGCTCCCGACTGTGCCTATAAGAACGGAACCTATTATTTTTATTATCCGCATCCCAGCGGCTCCGACTGGAACGACACCTGGAAGGTGGGTGTTGCCACCAGCCGGAAACCGGCTTCCGGTTTTACGGACCAGGGCTATATCGAAGGACTGGGGGGATTTTCCATGATTGATCCCTGTGTCTTTGTGGATGATGACGGCCAGGCTTATATGTATTACGGCGGCGGAAGCCGGTGCCAGGGTGCGAAACTGGGAGACGATATGATGTCCCTGGCTTCCGGGCTTCAGGATATGGAGGGCCTGGAGGATTTTCATGAAGCCGCCTGGGTATTTAAGAGAAACGGCATTTATTATCTGACCTATTCCGATAACAGAGCCGGCGCAAATCAGATGAGATATGCCGTCAGTGACAATCCCCTTGGCCCCTGGGCCTATAAAGGCATCTTCCTGGAACCCACCGGCTGTGACACCAGCCATGGCTCCGTAGCGGAGTATAAGGGGCAATGGTATCTGTTCTATCATAACCAGGCATTATCCGGGCAGGGCAATCTGAGGACGGTATGCATTGACTATTTGAATTTTAATGAGGACGGTACTATCCAGATGGCAGAACAGACAAGAAAAGGAGTATCCGCCGTAGGAACCGCCCCTGCTCCGGCTGCCGTAACCAAATACGAAGCGGAGGATTGTGTTCTGGGAGGCGGTGCTGCCATTACAGGGAAAAAGGACGGCTCAGGCAAAGCAGTCAACAACCTGAAGCTTTCTAATTCCTATTGTCAGATTGACGGTGTTAATGGAGGCTCCGGGTCAAGAGCAGCCATCCGGGTTTATTACGCTACCGCAGAAGCTGTTCCGAAATTAAGACTGACAGTCAATGGTAAGGACTATTCCTTCTTAAATGCACTGACCACCTGGGGCTGGGAGGAATATACCGGCTGCACCTATCTGACCGTACAGCTTGATCCCGGTGAAACCAATACCATAAGGCTGACCGGAGGGAACGGCGAGCTGAATCTTGACTGCATTACGGTAGAGCTGTTGGATAAATGAACTTCACACAGTATTACTTTTAATGATAACTTTGTATGGAGCTTTTATAACATCCTGCCGCGAATAAAGTTCACTTTAGAATACCTTATTTACCCTGCTCTTAGTGTATCGACAAGCTGATATCTTCATCAATTGCTTGCCTGTATATCCATCTGCTGCTTTGCCGTCAATCAACGTAGCCACCGGCTGCAGCAACTGACGACAACGCTGCAATTGGACAATCAGACAAGTACAAAGTAAAGTTTTAAGGGTTACAGAGTACTAGTTTCATAGAGAATATGGATTTGTAATGAATAGACAGCAACACTCTTTGATGACGGACGAAATTTGAAGGGTGTTGCTTTTTTAACAGGGGTATGGGTATTTGTAATAGATTATAGAAAAAAGCCGGCGGGGTTGAGGCTGACTTTCGATTCAGAGAAACGAACTTTTTTATGAAGCAGCCAGGACGATTCAACAGGGGAGGATAAGAACGATTGCCTGATTGACCTGAATCAATTATAATGCGGGCATAAATAAACCAGTATAACAGAGGCATATACAAATCGATATAACATGGGTATATATAAACCAATGGAAGGTATTTTAATAACTATAATTGTAACTATAAAAATATCATACGAGGATAAATAATATGAAAAGTGGATTCGTAAGAAGCTGTATATCTTTATTAATAATTCTTATATTTTCTGTTATAAGTACATCCTGCAGCAGAGAGACCGGTAATAACGCCGCAGATACGCAGGGTACGGGGAATACCACAGAGGAGGACCGGAATGTAACACCGACCCTGGAAGCGCAGGAAGATAATCCCTTCGCAGCTTACACAGAGGGAGAGCAGGCAGTGGATCTAAAGGGCTACCAGTTCAAGGTGGTGGATTTTCATCAGGACCGGTGGGCGCCGGAGGAGATCAAAAGTCCCATGGATGAGCTTGTGGTCTCCATTATTGATGATGTGGAGAATACCTTCCACTGTGACATCGTATTCGAGAGCGTGTCACCGGATGTAATCTTTGAGACGGCCCAGCCGGAGATCATGGCGGGAGGAAAATATGCCGACCTGATCGGTACTACGATCTGGGCCTTTGGCAAGATGCTGGGAGGCAACCTGCTGGCAGATTTAAATACCATCGAATCCCTGGATTTAAGCCAGCCTTATTATTTCCAAAACGTAGCGGAGACAGCTACCTTCGGCAATAAGACCTATGCCTTCGGTGCACCCTTCGGCTCCCACATCGGTGCCTCCTGGGTAGTGTATTACAATACCAGAATATGGAATGAACTTGGTTATCCGGATCCGGACGAATTGGCTGACAGGGGAGAGTGGACCTGGGATAAGCTGGTAGAGTATGCCAAAGGAGCTCTTCGGGATAACGACGGGGACGGCATCATCTCTACCGATGCCGACCGCTGGGGAGTCACCAGTCCTGCCGGGGACCTGGTACGGGCCATGTATGCCGGCATGGGGGGATATTTTTATAAAGAAAATGAAGAAGGCAAGGTACGTCTGGCCTGCCTGGACCCTGCATCCGCAGAGAAGATCAATTTCATGTATAAGTTTTTCCAAAAGGATAATGTACTTTTTAAAAATGAAAATATCGCTTATCTGGATATGTTTGCCGGCGGGAAAGCCATGTTCATGCTTTACATGAATGACTCCAATGATACTATAAAGAATATGGAGGATGATTTTGGTATTCTGCCCCTGCCCAAGTGGAATGCCGGACAGACGGACTATGTTACCGGCATCGACCATAACGCACCTATCTTCGCAGTGACCAATACCAATGGGAATACCTATGAAGCAGGGATCATCATCGATGCACTGGCCAGAAGATACCAGGCGGTGGAGGAGCAGAAGGTGCAGGACTTTGTGGATACCTTCTGGAGAAGGGATGCGGATGAGGAAGTGTTTAACCGTTACATAAAGGGCAAGGGTTCCTACGATATCATTAATATTATAAAGAATGCCAACAGTAATTTTGAGACACCGGCAAGCGCACTATTCGGAGGCTGCTATTGGAATAACTATTCCGATATCGTATCTACCATAGCCGCTACGGAGGATGCATTGAATATCCAGCTCGACGAGTATTTTACCAACTTAAGCAAAGAAGCGCAGTAATCCGCAAAAGAAAAAAGGCGGGGCTCATGCAGGGCTGCCGGTAAAGATCAGGATTTCATGCAGGGCAGATATATGTCCATACATCCAAAGCTTGATATAAGAATGGAGTATTATGAAGAATGAGGTAATTGGTTTTAATGGAACCGGGGAGGAGGAGATTCCTATGAAAAAACAAATAATCGGAGCAGCGCTGGCTGCCGCCATGGTGGCTACATCCGTATCCGCTTTGTCTTTGCAAAGAGGATTGTCAGCCGCAGTGACCGGGGATACTGTTAATCAGCCGAAGCTGACTGCCTGGTATGAAAAACCGGCAAAGGACTGGGAAAGTGAAGCTACCCCTCTGGGGAACGGCTTTATGGGGGCAATGGTATTCGGCGGTGTGGAGAGCGACAGGATCCAGATCAACGAGCATACCTTATGGTCGGGAGGACCGGGAGCCGATGCAGATTATGACGGCGGAATGAACGGTAACCCGGAAGCAACCAAAGAGGCACTGCAGAAGGTGAGGCAGCTGCTGCAGGATAAGATGACGGAGTTCAGCGGGAATCAGGCAGCATACAGGGATTCTGCCACCAGCAGTATCGTATCGGCGGATTATGCCCCGGAGGATGCCGAGTTACAGGGATTGATCAATCAGCTGACCGGCGAGAAGGATAACTTCGGAGATTACCAGACCTTCGGGAATATTATTATCAGTGACTCTGCCCATACGGCACTGAGAGTGGTTGAAGTGACCTCCAATTGTGAAGCTTATAATGAGGCTGAGAAGTATGATAAATTGTTCGACGGCAGCCCGGCTACAAAATGGTATAGCGCCGCCGGTGCACCGGAAGGTTATTCGGTACCTTCCCCGGTATGGATTGCCTGGAAGTACAATGAACCGGTTACCGCGAAAAATTATGAACTGATATCGGGGAATGATGTTCCGGAACGGGATCCCCGGGACTGGAAGCTGTACGGCTCAGCGGACGGGAAGACCTATGAGCTGATTGATTCAAGAAGCGGTGAGGTTTTTACGGAACGCAATCAGAGCCGGACCTTTGAACTGAGTAAGGAAGTATCCTGTCAGTATTATAAGATAGA
>JAFADH010000384.1 GCA_023424995.1 Bacillota bacterium
ATATGCTTGGAGCCAGAGCTGAATTTAACGGACTTGTCGTAGATCCATGCATACCTTCCGCATGGGGAGAATATAGGGTAGAACGTTATTATCGTGGTTCGGTTTACAAAATATCGGTAAAAAATCCGGAACACATTCAATCCGGAAAGGTAATACTAACAGTAGACGGTAAGCTTATTGACGGAAACCGAATTCCCGTATTTCAGGATAATGGCATCCATACGGTAGATGCTGTGCTGTATTCCAAATAAGATTAAAAGAAAGCTGAATATAAAATACTATAATAAAATTGTAAATAATACTCATACATCATATTCAAAGATTTTAAATTTTTACCAATCTATATGGGGGTGTTTCCTGTGTTCACTGTTATGATTGTAGAAGATGAGATGCTGGTACGTATCGGGTTAAAAAGCATAATTCATTGGGAAGAGTTGGACATGAGGGTGGTAGCGGATGTTCCTAACGGACAGGCTGCATGGGAGGCATATCAGGAGGAAAATCCGGATATTATTCTTACGGATATAAAAATGCCGGTAATGGATGGGCTTCAGCTTATATCCAAGATCAGAGAAAATGACTGGAAAACGAAAATTGTTATATTGACCTGCTTCGAGGAATTCGATTTGGTACACCAGGCATTAAAGCTTGGTGTTTCAGATTATATTCTGAAGCTCAAAATGTCCACCGGAGAAATGGAATCGGTTTTAAAAAAAGTAAAAGAGAACCTGATGAAGGAACACAGCCTTCAGCCGGCGAAGCACGAGATAGAATTGGAAAACAGTATTGTAAATGAAAATATTATTAAAGACTATATATTTTACAATCGGTTTTCCGATATGGAATTTGCTGAGACGGTCCAGAAGTTGAAGCTTAGAATAGAACCGGACGGTTTGATTATGTGTTCTATGAGAATCAATCTGTTTTATATGCTGCAGGAGGAATTAGAAGACAAACAGGGAAAACTGGTGCGATTTACTTTGCTGAATATCATTACTGAGTTATTGGATGAATTTAACAGAGGCGAGGTTGTTTATGAGAAGGATGAAAATTATCTGTTTATTTTCAGCTTTCATGATATTCACAGTCAAGAGGAAATATGGGAGATTCTAAAAAGTATATTTGAACGCATCAATAGTGCCATGAATACGTATATTAAAAATATTTCAGCTACCTTTGGGATCAGCAGGATGTATCAGGGGTATTCTCATCTAAGAGATATGTACGACGAATGTAAAGCTTTATTAGAACAAAGCTATTTCATGGGGGAGATTAAGTATATCAGATGGAATGATGTTAATAAGAGCAGATTGCTGTTATCAATGCAGACAAAGCTTCAAAACATGGTGAAGGAAGCCAAGATGCCGGATGAAGATTATGATGCACATATCATGGAGGGGATTAATTCGTTAAAGGATACATCCTGCTTATCCCGGAAAGAAATCCAGAAATTGTTTCTCAGATGGATTCATTGGCCGACTGTTTATGCCAAAGTGGATAGAGATACGATATATAGAATAGGAATAGAATTTGCCGATAAAATTCATCAGGGGATTACTCTGGAAGAAGATATTGAAATTTTCAAACAATATCTTCTTGAAGTGGCAAAATGCAGGAAAGAAGTAAAATGTCTCAGTAAAGAGGTTGCCGGAGCAGTGAAATTCATTCAAAAAAATTATAATCAGGAAATAACGCTGCTCCAGGTCGCCGATTATGTGGGGATGAGTCCTAATTATTTAAGCAGTCTCTTCAAGAAGGATTTAACCTTAAGCTTTGTGGAGTATTTGAATAAGGTTCGTATTAATAAAGCCAAAGAGCTGCTTTTAAATACCAATTTAAAACTGTATCATATTGCGTTTGATGTAGGATTTAATAATGAAAGCTATTTTATCCGCATATTTAAAAAAAATACCGGCATGAGACCGAATGAGTTCAGAAAACAATGGTATATAGATGCTGAAGGAGATGAGGATGAAAGCTAAACCTATTTTTTTCAGGGTATTCAACTCAAAGCTGACGACTCAATTAATAATGTCATTTTTAGGGATGATTTTTATAATTACTTCAATCAGCTCGGTATTTATTTATACCGGAATTGTTAATATGCTTAAGGATAATCAGGCGGAAAACAGCATAAAGCAGTTTAAGCAGTATGAGTACAATATCAGCAGCTTTTGTGAGCAGGTTGATCTGATTTCCAGACAGCTTGTCATTGATGCTGATCTACAGAGCACCGGTGTATATAAAAAATATTCCGATGTTGAAAGCCAGGTTCATGCTGTGAAAATATTCAAGATATTTTCAAAAACGATGTCAAATTTTAAATATGTTGATTCCATTATTTATTATAGTGCGGACGGAATTACAATGAAATCTACCAAAGACCAGAATATAATAGTGCAGACGAATGAAGGGGAAGAGGATCCGATTTATAATCTGGATAAAATTCAATTAGCCTTATCAAATAAGGCAAGGATAACATGGTTTGGCGGATTGACTGATGTTGACTTTAAGATACCCAAAAGACTTGAAAGTGAGCAGGATACAAAGCCGATGTATTATATCACCGCGGCACGTTCCTTATCATCCAAAAGTAAAACCGGCTTGCTGATTATCAATGTGGATATGAATTACTTTACTTCAATTTACAACTACCTAAAGGACTCGGAGGCGGAAGAAACCTACATTATAGATAATACCGGCAGGATTATATCCCATACCAGCCGGGAGGAGATAGGAAAACAAAGTGATGTTTATGAAAGGATTAATTGGAAGAGCAGTATTGACAATCTTACAATCACGGAAAAGCTGGAAAAAAAGCAAATTATATCGTATAAGCTCAAAGCCTTTGACTGGATTCTTGTGAATGAGGTTCCTGTTAAATTCATTACAAGGGATATAAAAAACCTAAGGAACATTATAATAATAATGTTTGTGATCAGTTTGCTAATCGCACTGTCATTATCAAGATATTGGATATATAAGATCACCGGACCTTTAAATATACTTACCACCGCTATGAAAAAGATGGAGCAGGGAAGGCTGGGTCTTACCCTGAAAAACAGTGCTCAGAATGAACTTGGTATTTTGATTGACCAGTTTAACAGTATGTCAAAAAGTATACAGGAGCTGGTGGAGCAGAACGAAATTATAAATGATGAAAAAAGGCGGATTGAGATAGAAGCCCTGCAATCCCAGATTAACCCCCATTTTATATACAATACAATAAATTCCGTTAAATGGATGGCGGTTATGATTGAAGCGGAAGGCATCGCCGAGAGTCTTACGGCGCTCGGAGATTTACTATCTCCCGTATTTAGAAAGCATGATATTTTATGCCCGATCAGTGAGGAAATTGATTATGTGACCCATTATGTAAAACTCATGAATTTCCGGTTCGCGGGGGCTTTCAAGCTTAAGCTGGATCTGAGGGAGGATTTAATGGAATTTCAGATCCTGCGCTTTGTTCTTCAGCCGCTGGTGGAAAATGCGATCTATCACGGTTTAAACCAGGGAAGCGGTGAAATAAGGATATCGCTTCTTGAAGAGAATGGGGAAATTGTACTGCGTGTTACGGATAACGGCAGTGGCATGGATCGGGACAGGTTAAGTGAAATGAGTGCTTCGCTTGTCACGGGGAAGGGCAACGACCTGCAATCCGACAAAAGAGTAGGGCTGGTGAATGTTAACCGCCGGATAAAGCTCCATTTTGGAGACAATTATGGAATTGAATTAAGCAGTATAAAGAACCGGGGGACTGATGTGAAGATCAGGATACCTAAGGTGCAGAAAAAGCAATCATAATAGCGGCAGGCAAAGTTTTATATCATAGTAAGAAATAATGCAATGGGTGAATTCAATCGATGAAACCCATTGCATATTTTATTTCCTCCGGTATCACAATGAAGCTAATTCGTAAGAAAAGTACAAAATTCGTAAAATTGTATTATTTTTATAACTGATTTTTTAAGCATAGCATTATTTCGTAGATATGTATTAGAATTCGTTGATATGTTTATTGAGGCTGACAGGTGCATTTTATATACTTTTATTAACGTTGGTGCACTTACTAGAATTCAATAAAAGGAGATAACAATGCGACTTCCATCGATTAATGCCGGTAAGCATATTAAAATAAAGGGGAATAATTACCGTTTAAAGTATTTGTTAATTGCAATACCGTTTGTATTGTTTGTTTTTGCTTTTAGCTACGTTCCCTTATTCGGCTGGATTTATTCCGTCATTGACTATAAAGCGGGTCAACAGTTCTTAGACTTTTCCAATGTTGATTTTGTGGGTCTCAGAAACTTTATGAAAATAATCAGAGGGAAAAATGAAATCCTCAGAATCATGAGAAACACACTGGTAATGAGCTCACTGGGAATTATCACTTCACCCTTGCCGATCATCTTTGCGATTATGCTGAATGAAATAAAAGGAAATCTGTTCAAAAAAATAGTTCAGACAACAACCACGCTGCCTAACTTTATCAGCTGGATTGTGGTTTACGGGATTTCATTTTCCATGTTTTCAACAAACGGACTGGTTAACAAGCTTCTTGCCTTGCTGAACCTTCCGGTTTCTGAAGTGGGTATTCTCGGGAATAATGATTATGTCTGGTTCTTTCAAATGGGTCTTATTATCTGGAAGAGCCTGGGATGGTCCTCCATTATCTACATAGCCGCAATATCATCCATCGACACGGAGCTTTACGATGCCGCAAGAGTGGACGGAGCAAATAAGTTCAGGACCATATGGCATATCACGGTACCGGGAATAGCTCCGACCTACATGGTTTTATTACTTCTTAACATCAGTAATCTGCTAAACAATGGATTTGATCAGTATTATATGTTCTTCAACTCCATGGTATCGGACAGAATTGAGGTCTTAGATTATTATGTCTACAAGATCGGTATGATTGTTAATGATTATTCCTATTCAATAACCCTTGGCATGCTAAAAACATTCATCAGTATTATACTCCTTTTTACAGCTAATTTTATCTCGAAAAAGATAAGGGGAGTATCTCTGGTATGATGCTAAATAAAATTCAAGCGAGGTGACTTACATGGCAAAAAATTCAATTAAAGTTTCGAAAGGAGAAAAGGTATTTCTGACATTCAACTATGCTGTTATGGCGATTTTTATGTTTATATGCCTGTATCCGTTCTATTATGTATTTATTTATTCCATTTCAGACGGGACATCTGCCGCGAGAGGAATATATTTGTTTCCATCCGATATTAACCTGCAAACCTATGTGAACATTTTTAAAAAGGGTGAGATCGGGATGGCGTATATTATTTCAGTGAGTAAGACGTTTTTATCCACGGTCATATGCATTTTTGGCACATCAATCCTTGCATATCTGCTTACACAAAAGGAGATGCCGTTTAGGAAGACGATATACCGGTTTATTGTTATTACGATGTATCTAAACGCAGGGTTAATCCCCTGGTACATTACCATGAAAGCCTACATGCTGAAGGACAGCTATCTGCTGTATATAATCCCCGGAGCGGTAAATGCTTATTACCTGATTCTTGTAAAAACCTATATGGAGCAGCTCCCGGCTTCCCTTGAAGAGTCGGCCTCCATTGACGGAGCGGGATTTTTCACATTGTTTTTTAAAATCATAGCGCCTCTTTCAAAACCGATTATAGCAACCATTGCCGTTTATGCGGCAGTTGCAAGCTGGAATTCGTGGCAGGATAATTATTTCCTTGTAAATAATCCTAATTTGCAGACAGTCCAGCTAATCCTGTATAACTATCTTAATGAGGCGCAGCGAATGGCTGACAGTATGAGAATGGTAGGCTCGTCCACGTCAGCGGATATTAGGGTTTCTGTAACACCTGACAGTGTCAGAATGGTGATGACGATGATCACGGTATTACCGGTCATGCTTATCTATCCATTTTTACAGAAATATTTTGTTAAGGGTATCATGATGGGGGCAATAAAAGGATAGCTTGGCTGACCTCGCACCTTCATCCGGATAATAAAATTTATAGAAAGGAGGCAAGACTATCTAAGATTGTCATAAGACGTGCAGAATTTTACGGACATGAGGAAGGCTTTACGGAATTATTCAGTTAAAAAATTATTATTGGAGGGAATTTATGAAGAAGGTATTATCTTTGATTTTATGCGCCGCCCTTGTTTTATCCTTAACAGCGTGTGCCGGCAAAAGTGAACCCGATGAAACAGCGCCTACAAGCACCACCGCGCCAAGTGCATCTAAGGATCAGAATGTGGCGACTCCTACAGAGGCTGCGCCGCAAAGCGTCGAACCGATTGAATTGACAATTTTTGCGGATTTTCAAAGCAGCGGTATCCATGATGACGAAGTAACAAAAAGGATTAAAGAAGCGACAGGTGTGACGCTTGTCAATGTAAGCGGTGATGCCCAGAAATTAAAGATACTGGCTGCCGGCGGCGACCTGCCTGACATTATAAGCTTACATGAGGCACAGGATCTGGCCCCCAACCTGATCTCCTCGGGAGCGATTCTTCCGCTGGACGATTTACTTGATAATTATGGTAAAAACATAAAAGAGATTATCCCCACGGCCTTAAAATGGTCCAAGGAGATTATCGGTGATGGTAAGACCTATTTTATACCTACCAGCGTACAAAAACCCGATACCACGAATCCCAAGCAAAACGGCTTTGTTGGGTTCTACACCCGTTGGGACATTTACAAAGCAATTGGAGCACCCGAAATCAAAAGTGAGGATGATTATCTCAACGTCTTGAAGATGATGCAGGATTATCAGCCGACTACGGAAGACGGTAAAAAGGTATACGCATTATCAGGGTGGACCGATTGGGGACTGTGGCCCTATGAGATATCCTACCCCTTCATGTATGCATGGTCAAGGCAGGATAACGGACAGATGCTGAATCTTGAAACAGGGGAACAGGAAAGCCAGTTTCTGGAGGAAGACGGCATATTCTGGCAGGGCTTGAAATTCTTTAATAAAGCATACCGGATGGGAATTTTTGATCCGGAAGGCTTTACGATGAAAGCGGGACAATATGGTGACAAGGTAAAGAGCGGTGCAGTTCTTGTAGGCTATGGCGACTGGCAGCAGCCCGATGTTGCACTGACCAACAGTGATGCGGCTAATTATCTGCTTCCCGGTGCATTCCCTTATTTTTCAGGGGTATATACGGATGAGAATCTGCTCGGTTATAAGCTCAATAACTCAATTGCTATAAGCTCGCGATGCAAATATCCTGAAAGAGCGATGCAGGTTTTAGATTTCCTGAATACGACGGAAGGAGCCAGAACGATCTACAACGGAGCAAAAGGCGTGGATTGGGATGTGACCGACGGCAAGCCGCAATTAACCGGTAAATTACTCCGGAATTTCATGTCCGGAGGAAGTGAGGAAGCGGATTACCTGTTGCTTGACAGTGTCAGCGGAATTGCAAGATACTCCTACTTTACCTGCCTTACAGCCTCAACACAGTTGGGTGATGGATATCCCGCAGATTTAAGGCAGGATATCGAATATAAATTACAGGCGGCCCGACCTGTCGCCAGAGATTTCGCACAGTATTATGGCGGTACGGATGCAGTATACCCCGGTCAGGCTTATGCCGCTTTAATTGCTGCGGGCAAGGTAAAGACCACAACGAAAACACCGATAGCGCCGTCGCTGGCAAAACCGGTTTCTGATGAGTCAAGACGTATCTTTACCAGTGCCAATGAATATTTCAACTCTAATATCGCCAGGATTATTATGGCGAAATCGGATGAAGAGTTTGCCGCACAAAAAAAGAGCGCCATAGAGGATGTCAAAGCCATGGGCTTGGAAGAGGCTCAGGCTGAGGCGGACCGGCTTCTGGAGGAAGCGAAGGAAACAGCAAAGATATTCAATTAGTTGTTTATAAACGATGAAATAACCGGAAAGGTAATTGTCCTATTCAGGATGATTACCTTTCTGACAACAGATCATATTCGAACGATGTATTATTATGAGGTAGAAGACAATGATTTTAAATTTACTGCACAGACCGGAAGAAGGGGATAAGCATTCTCTTTATAAATTACAGCAGGAGTATGCGCATAAGCTGAAGCTGAAGGTGACTCTTATGATTTCGGTTCAAGCCATGGAAAATGAAATGCTTGTGGAGGAAATTTTACACTACCATAAGAATTTCGGCGATGAATTGGCATTATGGCTGTGGTCCTTTGAGAAGAAGGAATTTGGAGGAGACGCTCCGTTTTGGCTGCTCAGCCGGCAAAATAAACAAGACGGCTTAAAGTACGCATTGGAGCTGTTTGAAAGAAGGTTTGGATGCGAGCCGGCTTCGGCAGGCAGTTATGTAATGGATTCCTCCTCTTTGGAGCTGTTAAAAGAATTGAGTCCCGGAACGAAGACCGTTATTGCGGGTTGCTTTGAGGAAGGAACCAAGGTCTATCACGGATGTAATAATTCATGGTATCTTTTTTCGGAAGGAGTATCCTGGGGACCCTGGTATCCTGCGAAGGAGCATTCCTTCCGTCCTGCATCGGATGAGTCGGATTGGTCGGGCTTTGTGGCTGTTCCCCACCTGAGCAGGGATTTGTCCCTCGCATATGAAGGGAGAAATGACTTTTTTTCCAGCCATCCAGCCAACGTACAAAGAGGATTAGGCAATCATGGATTACTGCATCCTTATGATTTTAATCTGATTGATCAATATTTGATGCAGGAGGATTATAACGACGGATATTCCTTTTACCATGTACATGTAAGTCCGGGATGGCTTGGAAACAACTCAAATATTTACGATACCCCTGAAATATCGCAGAAAATATACCTGGAAACACTGGAATACCTTGCCGGACTCCGCAATCAGGGAAAAATATCGGATATGTATATGAACGAATTTGGAGAGTGGTATTTAGAGCATATTCCCATAGGAAAGCCGGGAATCGCGGTTGGAAAGGAGATCCTTTTCGGATCAGGAAAGCACTACTTTTGGATCAGCGATCCGGCTTACCGAGTGTTGCTTGATGCGAACCAAGGTGGTTCCATCGGCGATTTACGCCCGTATGCAGGACATTTTTCAAGCTTTTCAGGTGCGGATTCTCCGCTCAGGGAAATTGCGAGCTATCCA
Source organism: Bacillota bacterium (assembly GCA_023424995.1). Classification (GTDB taxonomy): domain Bacteria; phylum Bacillota; class Clostridia; order Lachnospirales; family Lachnospiraceae; genus Mobilitalea. The sequence continues at coordinate 9,118 of JAFADH010000384.1, forward strand.
TACATAATTCAATCGCAGCTTCGAACCGGTACAGTAACACATTTTACAGACGGTTCAAGGACCACTCTTTTTATCACAGATGGTCATGAGACTCTGGACATGTGCTATTATACAACGAAAATAGCCTCGGTAAGCCGAAACGAAGCGTCAATAGAGGTATGCCTCACCCCGGTGGAAATGAGCTTTCAAAGCGGATTAACAGTGCAAATAGAAACTGCTTATGAGTTTTGCAAAGAGGGAAGGATTATGATCAAACGAAGATTGCTTGGCATGAGCCATAGCAAAACCGGATTATGGATACAGGAATATGTAAAGGGCTGCTATGGATTTACTGAATACCCGGAGGATATGCACGGCATACTGCTGACGGCAAAGGGACGGCATACTGAGACAATATCATATGATTATAATTCCCGCAGTATACAGGTTGATTCGGGGGAGGTTGTATCTGCTGATATTCCTTACATCAATACGCGTCTTTCTCTGGAACCCGTCGGTGCTTGTTCATTACATGCGACGGCAGAGGAGGGGCACCTTTTTAATCCATACTTTACATTAAAGCTTGATTATGATTTTTCAAAGGTAGGGAAGGAGGCAGTAACATGTCTGACCATTCAAAAAATGTAGTAATATACCGCTGCCCGACCTGCCTGAACGGAGGTAATGATATTTATCTGGTTCAGGAAGGAGACAATTATCGCTGTCTCAAGTGCAGCTTTGTCGGAAAAGCGGAAGAGATAGAGAGAATGTATGCCGGGTATCAAGCAAAATACCGACTCATGGGCAGGCGGATAACAGTAGAAGAGCAAATAAATATGTAATAGTGCAAAGGGGGATACAATGAATGAAAATAAAAAAGATAGTAAGTAAAATTCTGGCTATGGTAATGATATTATCAATTATCTGTGTTCCGCAGATAACCTATGCCGTAACAAATCCTAATCTTACCAGCACAGAGGAAGCAATTGAGATCAATGGTATCGCAGATATCAATATCAGGAATAAGATACAAGGTTCCGGGTATGTTTGGTCGACCAGTAACAGTAAGATTGCAACCGTTGACAGTAAAGGGGTAATTAAGGGGAAAAAGCCCGGCAGCGTAACCGTTACCTGTACGGTCACGGCACCAAATGGCAGGAAGTATCAACTTTCCTGTGATGTGGCCGTTAACAGTAAAACAAAGGTAACGGTTGTCAACCAGGCACAATTAGAGAAAGCCTTAGTAAATAAAGAGGTTCAGCAGATCATCATAAAGACTGCGAAGAAAAAAGAGCTTATTATTCCGAAAGGTGATTATTCCGACCGGAGACTTTATATCAAAGCCCCTTTGGCGGCGTTAACGAATGAAGGAAGCTTCAAAAGCATCCATACCTACGTCAGCAATCAGGAACAGTTAGATAAGGCTTTAAAGGATGAAACCATTACCATTATTACAATTACTTCAGAGGAAAAGGAAAACTTTAAAATTGTAGGTGATTATCCCAAAATAAGAGTAATAGTAAACGCACCTGATTCTACTGTAATAAATAATGCGAATTTAAGGCGGGTAGATGTAATAAAGGCTAAGGAAATAAAGGAGATAGAATATGTGGCAGAACCTACGGCAATACCTGTTCCTGAGGTTGAGAAGCCGGATGATAACAATGTCCCGCAGATTCCCAATGTGCCGGCACCGACGGAACCTGTGACACCGACGGAACCGGCTACGCCAACAGAACCAGTAACTCCGACAGAACCAGCTGCGCCGACTCCGGCATATACGGAAGACTTCAATGATAATCTTGCGCAGGGATGGACGCTGCCGGACGGAATATCGGTAGGCAATCAGACACTGCATACGGATGTGTGGAATAAAAATCCGCTTGCGGTTTATGAGGAAGGCATATGGAATGGAGGGTATACCTTTAAAATCGATGTCAGGACATTAGGTACGGATGATGGAAACAAAACTAAAATAGTGTTCAATCTGGTCGACCAGGATAACTATTATTATCTGGAGCTTGGAGGCGGCAGCAGTCCGACGATTCACTTGAAGAAGCGGATAAATGGAACCGAGCATACGATTGCTGCTAACATATCCCGGCTTTCCATTAATGGCAGTGATTTTACAACGATAGAGATAAGATATGAAAGCGCCGGATATATTAGTGTGCTTGCCACAAAGAATGGAAGCACGACCGTTCTCTTCAACAGGATACAGGATACTTCCCTTACGGAAGGTAAAATTGGAGTAACCGTTCATTCCAATGTCAGCACCTTTGACAATGTTTGCATCTACCTGGGAGAACCGGAGCAATTGCCGCCGGAGCCGGAAGAGCCTGAGGAACCGGAAGAACCGGAAGAGCCGGGGACCAATCCTGATACGGATCCGGAGGAGTTGACTCCGATTCCGGAATATTATGAAAACTTCGATGACGGTGCTGCTCAGGACTGGAATTTACCGGATGCATCGATTGCGGCAATATCCGATAACAGGCTGAGATTGCAAAATTTTGGAGGAGGCTCGTTAGCAATCTATAGTGCGGTTATATATAACTGCAGTTATAGCTACAAGCTTGATGTAAAAACATGGGTTGACAGTGACAGTAACAGAACCAGAATCCTATTCAATTACTCCGACAACAATAACTATTACTGTCTGGATATCGGTGCGGGACTTAATCCCAGTATCCACCTGAAAAAGGTAGTGGAAGGCAGTGAAGCGACTATCCGGACTTCGGCACAGTCTTATAACATAAGAGATGTTTTTTCAACCATAGAGATTATATATGAGGTCGGGGGATATATTACAGTGAAGGCTGTCAAGGATACTGTTACAACAACACTGATTGAAAGAATACAGGATACTTCCTTATCTTTTGGTAAAATCGGTGTAGGTGTGCAATCGTCAGGAGCAAATTTTGACAATATCAGTGTTGTACCCAAGCAGGATATATTTCCATTAACAAGAAATAAATATTATTGGCCATTTTCCAGCGATAGCATCTGGAATATGCCCATCGGTTCGGGCGCCATATTCTCAGGAGCTCCGGTTCCCGCAGACAAGATACAGCCGCCGAATGGCTTTGGTGTGGATACAGCGCCTCTGGTAATCAATCCGGCGTCACCTCTGCGAAAGGTGTACGGAGCAAGCTGGCCGATTAAAAATCCGCCCATAAGTCCTTATGATACGGGCATGAAATGGCCTATCAGCGACAGCTATATTGCGGCACCGGGAGACGGTGACTGGAGCGGTGATATGCCTAACAATATGGGAGGTATCGTGCTGGAGGATGGCAACACCATTCAGGAATACAATTACTTTGGAAGGTTTACTCCCGGAGGTCCTATCTATGTTGCAGGGAATGGTATCCGCTCGACGCAGGATATAAGAGGAAACGGTCAGCCTGACAAGGATTTCCTTAACCCTGTAAAAAGCTTTTTCGGGGGTCATGGCGGCTCCGGAATGTCCAGCTTTGGAGGAATGATTCGTAAGGGTGAGCTGACCTCTCCGGAGAGTCAGCGTATCCGTCATGTACTGCAGCTGACAATCGATACATCACGCTGGTGCGAAGGAGAAAAGGATGCTGAGGGTAATATTATAAAGAATCTATTCCGCTGGCCTGCAATTGCTGCTGATACTAATCTGGCATTTGATGCGTATGGATATAATGCGGTGGGTTATACACCATTCCTGAGAATGGGCTCATTATTAGCCATACCATCAGATGAGGCACTTTCAACCTTGCTGGACTCACTGGAGACGGCGCCTGCCAGAAAGCTTGCCTGGACACTTCGGTATTATGGTGCATATATAGTGGACTCCTCCGGCAATACATCCGGCTGGGGACAAAACCTTCTAAACATTGAGCATGGTGTTCGCAAGGAGATGAAGGATGCGGGGATTGAAATGAGTACCTGGGCTCCTGATCCTGCAGGATATACGGATACCGCCTGGAACAGAGATTTAGTAAAGATATTTACTGAGCTTAGGGAGGTTACCAATAACTCGGCAGCTTCGATAGGCGGAGGAGGAATTCCATTACAGCCTCTTGCGCCCGGTTTTTCCAACTGATGATTTTTGGCAGTCCCGTTAATCAATAAAGAACCTTTGCTAATGAACTAATAAACATAAACAGAATAATTTACAATAGATTGCACAGTGGGAAATTCCCTCCTTGGGGATTTCCTGCTGTCATCATTATTATTATTATTATTCGGATTTAGTATTTAATTAAAGAATAGTTGAGTAAACCTTATACAGGATTTACTTATTAGTCATAATTTGGAGGATTATTTCATGAAGATTTCACTCAATGAATACAGAAATAAAGTAATGGGATGTTGGAACGGAAAAAATATAGGAGGGACCCTTGGTGCACCTTTTGAGTGTAAAAGAGGTGTGTTTGATCTGGAATATTATACGCAGGATCTCCACGGCGAGCCGCTTCCCAATGATGATTTGGATTTACAGCTGGTATGGCTGAATGCAGTTGAGAAGTACGGAAAATTCATTAATGCCGGCATACTCGGAGAATATTGGCATTCATTTATAACTCCCAATTGGGCTGAATACGGTGCCGGAAAGAATAATATGCGCATGGGGATCCTCCCTCCGCTTTCCGGCTATGTGAATAATATCTATCGTGACAGCTGCGGTTCCTTTATATTATCGGAGATATGGGCATCCTTGACCCCGGGGCATCCGGAACTGGCCGTACGCTGCGCTTATGAGGATGCAATTGTAGACCACAGCGGAGAAGGACTATACGCTGAGATCTTTTGTGCTGCCGTACAAAGCGCCGCTTTTGCCGAAAGTGATCCGTACCGGCTGATCAATATAGGAATATCATATATTCCGGAGGACTGTGGCGTCGCAAAAGGAGTAAATAGTGTAATAGAATCATACAGGACAGGATTATCATGGAAAGAGGCCAGGAAGAAACTTCTTCATGATGTTCCGGGGAGTTTTGGCATGCTATGGACATTCCCTGAGGATATGGAGACGGCAGAAGATGTACCTGTTGGTGAAATCGGATGGGATGCGCCCAGTAATATCGGAATTATTATTATCGGCTGGTTATACGGTGAGGGAGACTTTGGAAAAAGCCTGTGCATAGCGGCAGGCTGCGGTGAAGATGCGGATTGCACCGCAGGCACCTTAGGTGCAATCTTAGGGATAATAGGGGGAATGGACAGTATTCCTGCAAAATGGACCGAACCTCTCGGAGGTAAAATAAAGACCTTGTGTATTAATTTGGCTGACAATGGAGTGGTTATTCCTAAAACGATAGAGGAGTTGACGGAAAGGGTTATCAAACTGGCGCCATCCTTTCTGGGAAGTGAGTTGTGTGATGTTATTTATGCGCAAAACGGTTATACGATTCTAATGCTTGAAAAGGATCAGCTTATGAAATCCCGGGTGAGAATTAATGCATGGCATAGCAGGGACTTCCGGGATTTGTTAAAACTGAGCCCATTTTGTATTAAAAATGATTTCGTGATTTTCAATACTATACTTAACTATCATGAGGAACCGTATATCAGCGAAGGAACAACAAAACATTTTACATTGACCATTGAAAATAATTATTATACTCAACAATGGCTGAATATTAAATGGCATCTTCCCGAGGGATGGGATATTACACCCGGAGTCAGTACCTGCGCATCCTTAGAGCAATATCACTGCAATTTAGGAAAGATAGAGGTTGACTTTGATATCACTTGCAGGAATCTTAATACGTACCGCTATGACCTGATTTTGGAAATAAGCTCAAATGGCCGCCATACAAAAGGTTTTATACCTGTAGTCTTATTAAACAGAACTAATGCAGAAAAAATTATTTCAGGAACGGGAACGGAATAAAGACAGCGGATAAAAATCGTATATTTTTGTAAATATGGATGAAAGGGGCAAACCAGAATGCAGAAAAATTATATTTTAGAGCCGGCACAAAAGATTCCGGTTGAAAAAGAAGTGGATATCTGCGTAATCGGAGGCAGCTGCACGGGAGTTTTTGCAGCAGTACGAGCAGCCCGTTTAGGAGCAAAGGTCGCTGTTATTGAAAAACAGAATAGCTTTGGCGGAGTGGCGGCTTCGGGATTTATTCATATCTGGCACAGTTTGTATGATAATCTACAACAACAGAAAATTATATCCGGGCTGACTGAGGAGGTATTGGATAGCCTGGGAAAGTTAGGTGTATTAATCGATAAACAGAAAGAGCTCAGGGTAGAAGACAAGAGTACCTTTTATTTTAACAGCGAGGAGCTTAAGATAGAGTTGGATCAGCTGGTATTATCCCATGAGATTCTTCCCTATCTGCACACACAGTTTGCCGGAAGCCTTGTAGAAGATGGCAGGATAAAAGCAGTTTTTATTCAGAATAAGAATGGCAGAAGTGCGATTAAGGCCAAAGTTTTTATCGATGCAAGCGGAGATGGAGACCTTGCCGTGTCAAGCGGGCTGAAATATTATTATCATGAATTCATGCAGCCGCCTACCGCTTGCTGTAAGCTGATTTATAATGAAAAAGAGGCAGGTCTGGAGCAATTAATACTCAGACACGGCGAGGAATTCGGTCTGGGCAGGGACCGGGGCTGGTATGCCTCCATACCCGGTAATCAGAATTTCTATATGAAGGCTCTCACCCATGTATTCCATGTAGACTGCTGTGACGCCAACCAGCTTACCTTTGCGGAAATGGAGGGCAGGCGTCAAATCCGGGCATACATGAATCTGGCAAGAAAATATTACGGCGGGGAAATAACGCTGGCCGGTCTTTGCTCCGGTATCGGAATCCGTGAGACCAGGCAAATACGCTGTGAGTACCGGCTTACAAGAGAGGATGTTACAGAAGGAAGAAAGTTTGAAGACGCAGTTGCGAATTCCTCCTATCCTATTGATATTCACAATCCGGACGGGACTATGGAAATCTATGGCTTAAGCGGAACGATAAAAAAGATTCTGCTGGATGGAACGACAGAAACAGGCAGATGGCGTGAAGCGGAAGGCTCGCCTGCCTATTATCAGATCCCCTACCGTTGTATGATAAACCGTAAAATGGATAATCTCATTGTGGCAGGAAGAATGATTGATATGGATTCAGCAGCCTTTTCCTCTGCCAGAGTAATGGTTAATACCAATCAGCTGGGAGAGGCAGCCGGCGTCGCAGCTTATATGGCAGTGAAGGATCAAAAGCCTGTTTATGATGTTGATATAGCTAAATTGCGGGCCTTACTGCAAAATGGAGGTTCAATTATTTAATATTAAAATATGTTAAAATATGTGTTGATATGATATTCGGTAAAAGGTGTCCGGCCGTAATGGTTTTGGAGGCCTTTTCTGTATATTTATTTGTTTGAACCAGATGCTTAGTATTTTTGTATGGCATTAGCATTTCTGACTTAAAAAATTTGTATTGTTTTTCCAAATTTTGTGATATACTGATTATGACAATTTAATATGCACAATTTTACATTAATTCAAAAAAATTTTGAAGGGAATGAGTGTATGAAGAAAATGAAAATCTTATCTTTAGCTATTGCGGTGTGCATGCTGCTGAATATAATTACAACCATGCCCATCTCTGCAGCCGAGGAAGGGACAGTATCTGTTACCGAATGGCAGAATGATGCAATTGTATATCCTGCTCAGGAGCAGTTAATCCCTGCGGGACCTATTTGGGTCAAATGGAACGCTGTACAAAATGCAAAAAGATACATAGTGTATCTGGATGACAAACCGGGTGAAGCCGTTAATGCAACGTCCGGCAGCACGATTGAGTATGAGGTATATACTGTTGATGTAAATACTCATACCGTTTGGATCGAAGCCGAGCTGACAGACGGTCAGAAGGTTTTGACCAAGCCGAGAACATTCTATGTAAGCAAGAAAGGGATCGGTTTTTTTAACGACCTTTCAAACATGCAGAACATGAATCTAAGCTGGTATTACACCTGGAACGCGACCAAATCAAATCAAGCAGTCGTACAGAACCTTGATTTTACGCCGATGTTCTGGAGCGGCCAATGCAATCCCGGTGAAATTGCCGGCTACAAAACAGTGCTTGGCTGTAATGAGCCGGATCACACAGGACAAGCTAACACACCTGCAGCTACGGTTGCCCGCAGCTGGTGGCCCAGCTTCGTTGATTCCGGCAAGCGCACCGGTTCCCCTGCTGCGGCCTGGGAGTATGAGAACAGACCCGGCCAGTGGCTCTATGACTTTATGGAGCTTATTAAGCAGCCGGACGGATCCTATCCTGTTGATTTTATTACGGTCCATAGCTATCCCGGCTGGCCCGGCGACACAGGCGGAGGAGATCAGATTGCTGGCTTTAAGGCGCTGATCGAGGATCTTTGGAACCGTTACCACAAACCAATCTGGATTACTGAGTTTGCTGTGGCAAACTGGCCCAGCAACCAGGATGACATACAGCCCTGGGGCTATACGAAGCAGCAAGTATACGACTATATGAACAAGCTCCTTGACTATCTGGACACCTGTCCTTACGTTGAGCGTTATGCGTGGTTTTCGTTCGGCGATCCCGACGGCAATCCGTATGGTGAGAGTGCCGGAAGCCATGCTGCTTTGACGAACCGGACAACCGGGGTTCTGACCCAGCTTGGCGAACTATATAGAGATAAGGGCAATCCGCAAAAACGTTCCGTTTCTGACGACGCTGTTCCGGGCTCACTCGGCGGAACGGTATCCTGTATCATCAATGTTTCAGCGGGAACGGGAGGTACAGCCACGGGCGGCGGTACATATAACGACAATGCACAGGTTACCCTGACGGCTACGCCCAATGAACATTATCTCTTTGACGGCTGGTACGAGGGCAGCACAAAAATAAGCGACAACCGGACGTATATCTTTACTGCAGCAGCAAGCATGGCGCTGCAGGCGAGATTTAAGGTTGACCCGGCCAATCCGCCTCCGGTACCTCAGATTCATATTTATGATCCCGACAATGTGTTCGGCAGCAACGCTTTTGTTTATTCAGGGATCTGGATTAACCAATGGCTGGAAATGCTCGGTCCATGGCCTGGGATTCCTTTGCAGAAGAACGATGGCTGGTTTACATTTGAAACCGATCTCGATACGATCGCTACATTTATTCTCAATGACGGAAGCTTCGATGCTGCGACCCAGATCAAATATGTATGGGACGAGGGTCTGCATAACAAAACGGATCTTTATTTTGCAGTTGATAAGGATGCATTGGCGTATAATGGAGACGGAGGCAGCAAAGACCGCTATCTGATTCAGTACAAAAGCAGGGAAGCTGCCCTCATAGGCGGCGGCACCGCGCCTGGCGGTCCTGTACTTAATATCTACGACCCCACCAATCAGTTTGGCAGCAACCTGTACTGGTACGGACTTGATACCAACTGGTGGGAATGGCCTGCAGGTTCATACCCCGGCGCATCTTTAACAAAGAGTGCGGACGGATGGAGCTCACTTGAGTATGACATCAATGTCCTAAACGCAATCATTTTCAACGATGGCACCGAGAACGTAAAATATGTATGGTCACGTGACAGGCACAAATTCAACGAATACTGGCTGGTAGTAGATCCTGCGGCGCCGGCGCACGTAGCTGATAACGGTACTGTTGAACGATTTTTGATCCCGTATACTACCAAGGCCGCAGCATTGATAGGCGGCGGCACTGAACCGGAACCAGGCAGAGGCGGTCCGGTTGACCCTGATCCTGACCCTGATCCTGACCCTGATCCCGATCCGGATCCGGGGGACGTGACAAACGTTGCACTCGGCAAGACGGCGGCAACAAACAGACCGGGCAACGGTGCGGCCGGCTATGGTATTGACGGCAACGCGAATACCCGCTTCGAATCCGAGCACGGCGGAAACTATGAGCTGACCTATACGGTTGATTTGGGCGCTGATTTCTCAGTCAGCCGGATCGCAATCAACTGGGAAGCAATGAGCACCACAGCCAATAAGTTCAAGCTTGAAACTGCCGCAAGCGAAAATGGTCCTTGGACAGAGGTTTACACCAAGAATAGCGGCGCCGCTGAACAGACCTTCAGCACAACGTTCAATGCAGTCACAGCACGTTATGTTAAGCTCACAGCTGCCGAGAAGGAAGGTCCCTGGGGCTACTCCTTCTGGGAATTTGAAGTTTATGGCACAGCGGCGGTGCAGACTCCTTCTGCAAACGTTGCACTCGGTAAGACAGCGGCAACAAACAGACCGGGCAACGGTGCGGCCGGCTATGGTATCGACGGCAACAGCAATACCCGCTTCGAGTCCGAACATGGCGGGAATTATGAACTTACCTACACCATCGACCTTGGAAGCACATTCTCTGTTGATAAGATAGCTATTTTATGGGAAGCCGGTACTACAACAGCTGCAAAGTTCATAATTGAAACCGCCGTAAGTGAAAGCGGTCCTTGGACAACAGTTTACACGAAGAGCAGCGGTGATCCTGTTATGGATTTTGAAACATCATTTGCGGCTGTAAATGCTCGCTATGTAAAGCTTACAGCTTATGAAAAGACCGGTCCCTGGGGCTACTCTTTCTGGGAATTTGAAGTTTACGGCAGATAAGCAAAAAGGTTTCACCTAAATAGTAAAACCCTCATAATTTTTCTAAAGGTAAATATGACCTCCGGAATGGGAATTTTATACCGGGAAAAGCAAAGGCATCGGAACAGCAAATCTTGATGTCTTTGTTTTTTGTTTTGAGGTTGAAAATGAAGAAGTTTTTTATCATCGAATATAAAAGTATGGGCTATGTTTTGGAAAGCGAAAATCATAGTCCTTTTATTTTTCCATAGCCTGACAACTCACAAAAGATCTGAAACTAAGTTCTTATTTTGTCTGAAAACAATAAATTTGTCTGGCTGAAGGAGATCATAATCAATATAAATATTGATATCCATTCATAACGTAAAATTCCAGAAAAATCATATATACAAACATACGTTCTGGCGGTATAATAGGATTGATTTAGACCATGGGAATGAAAGAAATGGGAGGTGTTTTCTGGATGGAAGAGCAGACTTATTTATGTATTGATCTTAAATCATTTTATGCTTCTGTAGAATGCGTGGAGCGTGGACTTGATCCTCTGATAACTAATCTTGCGGTGGCTGACCCTGAGAGAAGTGAGAAAACAATATGTCTTGCTATTACACCATCCATGAAAGCACTGGGAGTAAAGAACCGATGCAGGGTATTTCAGATACCCAAAGATGTGCAGTACATCATGGCGCCGCCGAGAATGAAACTCTACATTAAATACTCTACGGATATTTATGGTATTTATTTAAAATATATCTCCAAAGAGGATATCCATGTTTATTCCATAGATGAGGCATTCCTTGACGTGACTCATTATCTTTCCATGTATCATATGAGCCCAAGGGATGTGGCATTACGGATTATGGAGGATATTAAAAGCTCCACAGGAATTACTGCTACGGCAGGAATCGGAACAAATTTGTATCTGGCAAAAGTAGCGCTGGATATTATGGCGAAGCATGCGAAAGACAATATCGGATATCTGAATGAGGAACTCTACCGAAAAATATTGTGGAAGCACCAGCCCCTGACTGACTTCTGGAGAATAGGCAATGGAATTGCAAACAGACTGAATAGTATAGGTATTGTCAATATGGGCGATATTACCCGCACGAATGAGGATTTGCTATATCGGTTAATTGGCATTGATGCGGAGCTTTTGATAGACCACGCCTGGGGAAGGGAAACAGCCACCATGGCGGATATTAAGGCATATAAGCCAAAAAGTAATTCCATGTCCAGCGGGCAGGTGCTTGCAAGGGATTATAACTTTGAGGAGTGCAGGCTAATTGTAAAGGAGATGGCTGATGACTTATGTCTGGACATGGCAGATAAAAATGTGGTTACCGGTTCTATGTCATTGATGATCGGATATTCTAATGAACTGGATTTAAAGCCGGCGATAGGAGCCGCATCCATGTCTGTTGCCACTAATTCCTACCGGACTATCATACCCTATGTGATGGGGCTGTATGAGCGTATTGCAGATAAGAACAGACCAATACGGCGGCTGAGTCTGTCATGCAATAATATTGTTAATGAAGCTTACGAACAGTATGACTTATTTACTGATCCGGCAGAACTGGATAAGGACAAGAAGTTACAGAAAGCAGCATTAGAAATCAAAAAGAAGTTCGGTAAAAATGCCCTTATGCGTGGGATGGATCTGCAGGAGGCCGGTACCGCCATAGAACGCCATAGACAGATCGGAGGCCATAAAAGTGGAGAATAAGAGGATGAAGATGGACAGAGGAATCCGTGCGAAACAGTTTATGCCCTTTGATACCTTAAAAGGATTCCGTGAAGCTGTAGCAGAAAAGGAACGGATTATTGTTCCTAAACGTGATATATCGGAAGAGCAGAAGGAGGAGCTGGAGTGGAAGATAAGACAGCTTAAGAAGGAAGATATAATTACTGTGGAATATTTTCAAAATAGAGAATATGTTCAGGTAACCGGAATGATAACACGAATAGATGAGGTAAGCAGAATATTGGATATTGCCAATACCAGGATAGCTTTTGTTGATATTTCTGATTTAAAATATGATATTTTATAACCTTCCCATGTACATTATATTTACTCGGTTGCTCAATGAAACCTATTTCTTTTTGCTCTTGGTGGGACAAGGTAACAGTCAGGACTACAATTTCGCCTACTTGTTGCATAAACAACATTTTTAGTATATTGTTTCTTGATTGCAGCCGGTTCCTTTTATATACTCTTATCAAGCAGAGGACTTCATAAATCCAACAACTGGGGAAATCTTTTGGATTGAGATATAAATGGAAGCAGGAGGGTAAAATCATGAAGGTTCATTTATTAAATTGTGCAACCATGAAATCAGGACCTATGGTAGCCGCTTGTATACTTATTGAAGCTGAGCCTGGCCTTATCCTTGTGGATACGGCGCTTGGCCGGTGGTGTCACGACAATCCTGTAAAAGCATATGGAAGGCCGTTTGTCTGGCTTACTAAGCCAGTTCTTGAGCCAGAAGAGTATGCGGTTAACCAGCTTTCAGGCTTAGGATATAAAGCCGGCGATGTAAAGCATATCATAGTAACGCATCTGGACCTTGACCACAGCGGCGGTTTGGCTGATTTCCCCAAGGCCAAGGTTCACTTACATGAAAAAGAATTCCATGCTGCATTAACCCCCCGGCCAAACTGGAAAGATATGAAAGTATACTGAAAAATCAAGCCATTTGGCCTTATATGGCATTAACAGCTCCAATGCGAAGCGGAATAACGAAGGCTCTGCCCTCAACCATGCGCACCCTGACCTCAAGGCAGACTTCGTTATTGCCAATCCACTGTTTAATGATAGCGGCTGAAGCGGTGAACTGCTCCGTAAGGACGGACACCGGGCATTATAGCCGTGGGACACCGCCGCCTGCAGGCAATGCTGACTATACTGGGATTCAACACTTAAAATAAATTGTATTTATTTTAAATTATATTTGGATGATATTAGTATATTTGTGTATAATATGTTATAATATTTACACTGTAAAAATTTAATGGAAGGAGGAAAGTGATTGATTAAAATGAAATTCCCTCAGTTAAGAACTAATGGAATATATTATTACATAAATCAAAGTATAAGGATTTTTAAAGAACTTCATATGGTAAAAGTAAAATATATAAGTACAGAGCAAGAATTTATTATTGATATCAGTGCACTTTCCTTTGAACCCGTTAATGAGGCATCTATATCAATCAAATTATTGGGGGGCTTATCCCACAGATAACTTGACGATATTGCAGTTGATCCTTGTCAGGATAAGCAGAATAATTCCGAGCAGATCAGCTTGCTTCGATCGTTTGGATTTTAAGGAGACAATATGAACGGCTATGATGCAGATAAAAAATATGAAGCATTTAAAATCCCCGACCGGCAGCAAGCTCAGGAAAACGGGGCTGCCGGGGTACTGCCGCAAGCGGTAACGAATACTCCGGTTCCGTTCAGTGACGGGTTATTTTATGAGATAGAATACGATTCCTGTCCTATGGAAGGCGTCGGAAAATTTGTCCTGAAATCTCAAAAAATCGGGCAGCCCGTAAAAGATAAAATACGTGATCTGTTTTATCAAATGAGGGATATTGCGAGGCAGCATTACTCACCGCATGTGGATTTTTCGAGATTTTATGATAAGAGAGCCCGGCAGGATAACGCCAGGATCTTTTATAAGCAAGCCATGTTTATGAAAGACTTTGAAGATGATTATACAGAGCAAGTTCCTTTCTCGTCGTATTTCCCTTATTATCAGATGTTGAGTTATGAACAGCTCAGGACATATTTTACCTGGCGGACGCAGGTGCGCAAAGGTAATGTCTCTAACACATCCTTGTCTTATGTGTTTCTCTATATTTACGAATTGCTCAACAATGCAGGGGTAGACAGCCCGCAGGACGGTCTGGACAGGTTGATGTCATTTTGGAATGCTTTTAAGGCTCATGGCAGATCCATTGACAGATATGTTTTAAGATGGCTGAAGGACTATCATATTTATTATAATCTGCCACAGGCATTTAAGGATTTTGCTGAAGAGCACAATCTTACCGAACATTACCCGAAAATGGCTGATCTCGAAAAAAACTTCGATTTGTTCTGTGCCATTTCTAAATATGACATCAGAAAATCTGCATTTTACACTGATGAAACGAGCAAACTGATAACCGACTGCTTTTACTTTGTAATGGACAAGCTCAGGCAAGCTTTTGGAGATGTTAATATTCCATTTGATGATGCCATCTTTAAGCCCACAAAAAAGATGACCGCATGGAGTCCGTTTAAGGACGCATTGTTTTACCCGTGTTTTAAACAACCGGATCGGGGGGTCGTGCTTTCCGAAAATGAAATCTATATATGCAGTAAAAATGAGTGGACGTTCAACACGAGCATTACATCAGAAATAGGCAGGCAGTTTATCGGTTACGTGATGAAGCAGATGGAATCTGTTTTAAGAAAGGCCACAAAATACAAACTTAAGCTTGTCGCCAATATCAATACGATCAACCAAGCAGCGATAGAAAAAATGAAAGAATTAGACCTGTCGCTTGAAAAGATCATCAACAATGCGGTGATGGAGTTCTATAGAGAAGCCACTAAGACTGTTGTTGCGGTAGATCATATCTCACTTACCCGCATCAGAGAAGAAGCGCTGTCCACACAGGAGAAGCTGACCGTTGCGGAAAACGCAGAGCAAAATGAATCCGGCTCATTATTACCGGAAGAGAAACCATTTTTACATGCGGCTGCCTCCGCGGCACCTGCTGCAACAGAGCCGCTTTCATTGTCCGGCGGTTGGGAGAAGCTTAAAGCCGGGTTGAACGAAACCGAATTACAGGCTCTTGCGGTTATATTGCAGGGTGAAATGAATATCAAAAAATTTGCGGACGATAACGGCGTTATGCTGGAGGTTTTGGCTGACGGAATCAACGAAAAGGCCATGGATCATATCAGAGACAACCTTCTGGACGACGAGATGGAGATATATGAAAATTATGAAGAACAAATAAGGGGAATGGTAGATTTATTATGACAAATCAAGTGCCGGCCAGGATATCGAATATCCTTATCAACGCTTTAAAAGGCGGAGTTGTTCCGCGTGTGGGTCTCGAATACATAACGGTAGGACGTACCCAGGAGATCGCAGCCATCCTGCATGATATCGAAATGATCGAGGAAGGCAGCGCGTCCTTCCGATTCATAGTTGGCAAATATGGCAGCGGTAAGAGCTTTTTGCTCCAGACCATCCGTAATTATGCTACTGCCAAGGGCTTCGTTGTGGTGGACGCCGATTTATCTCCCGAACGCCGTTTTGCCGGGACCAAGGGACAAGGATTGGCTACATATAAGGAATTGATCCAGAACCTGTCAACAAAGTCAAAACCAGACGGCGGCGCATTGCCGCTTATTCTGGAAAAGTGGATATCCGGCATCCAAGCGTCTGTCAAAACAGTATCCGACGCAGCCGGAGATGAATTTGACAATCTGGTGGAAAAACAGATTTACACGGTGGCGGGATCATTGGAAGGCATGGTCAACGGATTTGAATTCGCCAAGGCTGTGGTCACTTATTGGAGAGCCTACCAACGGGACGACTCAGCGATGAAATCCAATGTGTTGAAGTGGTTTCGTGGAGAATATCCCTCCCGTAAAGAAGCCAGGGCCGACCTCGGCATCAATTTCACCGTCAATGACGAGACTTGGTACGACTTTCTTAAGATATTCGCCGCATTTTTGGTGGGTGCCGGATATAAAGGAATGCTGGTCATCATTGATGAGCTGGTAAACATCTTTAAAATCCCCAATTCCATCACCAGAGCGAATAACTACGAAAAAATACTCACCATATATAATGACGTTCTTCAGGGTAAAGCAAAGCACATTGGCTTTCTGATGGGCGGTACGCCTCAATGTATTGAAGATAAATATAAAGGCGTGTTCAGTTATGAAGCCCTGCGCTCACGTCTGGCTGAGGGCCATTTCGCCACTGCCGGGATAAAAGATCTATCGGCTCCTATTATCCGGCTGCAGATGCTGTCGCAGGAAGAGATGTATATCCTGGTGGAAAAGCTGCGGGATATTCACTCTGGCCTTTACAATTATACCCCTATGCTGGGGCATGACGATTTACTTTATTTTTTGACCGTGGAATATAACCGTGTAGGCGCCAAGACGCATATAACCCCGCGTGAGATTATCCGTGATTTTATTGAGCTGGTCAACATTCTGCATCAAAATCCGCAGATGAGCGTAGTGGATATATTGGGCAGCAACAGCTTTGAAATGGCTAAAGATGGACTCTCCGATGAAGAGATACACAGCGAATTTCAAGAATTTGAGGTATAACTAATAGCATTAAAAAGAGTAGTGAAGCGTTGCGTTATATATGGAGGTAAACATGGACGTATTTAGCAGGTTCGCACCGTTTATTCAAGATTTTATCTATCAAAGCAAGTGGGAAGAATTGCGCGGCAACCAGGTAGCTGCCTGTGAGGTGATTTTCGACAGCGATGATAATCTGCTGCTTTCTTCCGGTACGGCCACCGGCAAGACAGAGGCAGCCTTTCTTCCTGTGCTTACTGAATTGTTTAATCATCCTTCAAGATCGGTGGGAATCATATATATATCGCCGCTGAAGGCGTTGATCAACGATCAGTTTAAACGGCTGGAACAGCTGCTGCTTGCTTCACATATTCCGGTTTGCAAGTGGCATGGGGACGCATCACTCACCCAAAAGAACAAGCTGATCAAAAATCCGGAAGGCATCCTGCAAATTACGCCGGAATCATTGGAGAGCCTGATAACTAATAAACGCGGCGCCTGTCTGGATATGTTCTCCGACCTACGGTTCATCATCATTGACGAAGTCCATTATTTCATGCGCAATGTACGGGGCATACAGCTTTTGTGTGTGCTTGAGCGTTTGAAAAAGCTGACCGGTACCAACCCGCGGCGAATCGGCCTTTCCGCAACGCTGGGTGATGTTTCTTTAGCGCAGAATTGGCTGAACACCGGAACAGGGCGCAGATGTGCCGCTCCCATTACAGAAGAAGGCAAAAAACGCATAGGGCTTCATATAGAACGCTTTGTAAATTATGCCGATCAGCGCGATACGGAAAACACTGACGCCGGAGACAACACCCTCAGCACCGGCGGTGATATCGGCGACCGGGAGCATTATGAATATCTTTTTAAGAGGACGCTTGATAAAAAGACCATTATCTTCACCAATAGCCGGGAGGAGACCGAATATATCATAGCAAATCTGCGTGAGATCGCATTAAAAAATAAATCTCCCGATGTTTACCGTGTTCATCACGGTAATGTATCGGCATTGATCCGTGAAAACACAGAGGATGAAATGAAATCCGCCGACGAAAAGATCGTCACCGGCGCCACTGTGACTCTGGAGCTGGGTATTGACATCGGCTCCCTTGACCAGGCTGTGCAGGTCGGCGCTCCTTTAAATGTCTCCAGCTTTGCTCAGCGCTTGGGACGCTGCGGTCGGCGGGGGCAGATCCCTCAGCTTTTATTTACCTTTGTGGAGAGCATCAAGATCAACTCTGCCGATACGCTTGGCCCCATCAATTGGGAGTTCATCCGTACCATCGCTATCATTGAATTGTATATCAGGGATCACTGGATGGAACCAATCCCGCCGCAGAATCATGCATATAACTTGCTGTATCACCAGACCATGAGCCATTTAAAAAGCAACGGTGAGATGTCTCCGGCCGCACTTGCACAGGATATTTTATCCCTGGGATGTTTTCGGAATATAACCAAGGAAGATTATAAACGGTTGTTATCATACTTGATCCATATTGAACAACTGCAAAAAACCGAGAATGGGGGTCTGATCATCGGCAAGGAAGGTGAAAAGATCATTAACAGCCATAAATTCCTGACTGTATTTCTTGCCCCTGAATATCTGCTTGTAAAAGATGAAAACCGCGCTATTGGTACGGTTGATAAGGTCTATCCGGTCGGCGTCCGTTTCGCACTGGCTGGATTGACTTGGGAAACGGTTGATGTCAATGTAAAGTCCAAGGTTATTTTTGTCAAGCGGGTGCCGGGTATATCGGTTGTGGATTGGAACGTTGATTTCGATGCCGAGCTCCATACTGTTCTTGTGCGGAAAATCCGAAGCATTCTGTTATCGGACGAGCCATATCCCTATCTGAGTGAGCGGTGTAAAGAGAGATTGACCGAAATACAATATATCACCCGAAACAGCGGTATATTAAAAAATCTTGTGACACTGCTTTCCGATAAGAGATATGCTGTCTTTCCCTGGGTGGGTACAAGACAGCTTATGACTTTGAACTATGCTTTGCGTCACAGGAAGATCAAAAGCAAGCTGCCCTGGATCACCTGCGTTTATCTTGAGGTGGTCTTCGACGGAACGAGAGAAGAATTAGAAGAAATCATCGCCGATATCTTCTATTCCGATCTTGATCTGCATGAGCTGCCGCTGCCTGATAAGGTGCAGATAGACGGAAAGTACAACGAATTCATTCCGCTTGAGCTCCTGCGCAAGCAGTTTATCGAGGATTATCTGGATTTTGAAGGTCTCAAGAGAGATATTATTAAACACGATGAGTAAGTGTTTTTGATTATAAAATTAACAGGATGATTATTTTATGTCAAAACACTCTAACATGCTCCCCGGCATTCGCGTCATTCCGGAAGGAATGAAAGGTCATAACTATGCGTTGCCGCGGCAAACCATTAATGCAATTGAAAATGACAAATATGACCCGACTCTGCTATTAGCCTTTAAGCCGGCAAACATACTGGGAACGACAGTGGATGAGCTTTTTGAACCTGATCCAGCCACACTAAAATGAGCAACTGCCCTTGGCATATAAAAAAGCCGCAAAAGGGTAGGAATGGGTTATACCTAAACAAATAAGCAGCGGTTTTTGATTATAAGTCAAAGCGGCTGCTTTTTTATAAAAAAGAAATATGGCAGAGGGCGTGATAGGTGAACTCTTTTTTTCGGCGACTTTGGGTAT
>JAFADH010000135.1 GCA_023424995.1 Bacillota bacterium
GATTCCTTAATAAATGCCACAAAAAATATGCTTAATTAATTATTCCCTTCACTACAGTAAATTTATTATGAGCATCAGTTACGATAGCTGATGCTCTTTTAAATATCATATAGGAAGATATTATAAACATAATGGGAAGTTCAAATCGATTTATAGAGATCCCAAGAACTTATACTTCATGATCAAAATAAGTTTTCCAAATAATCAATCTGCTCATCTAAAGTTTTATCTTTGAAATCAAGTACAAGACCTTTATAATTCTCGCCATAAAAGGAATCAATAATTTGAATTACTCCTATTATTTTTGAGTTAAATTCATTTAAATCTTCTGCAGGAATCCAATATTCTTTATGTATGTTTGCTCCTACTTGCATAACTTTATATTTTTTAAGATATTCTGAACCAATATTAAAGAAAGTAACAAATCCGCAATATCCAGAATTTGCATCTTTAGTGTTCCAATCTCTAGCTATCTGAATTGCATATTCTAAATTGGTTACAGGATAAAATATTGGTTGTTCTGGTAATCTTGGCGGAAAAGCTTTTAAACCAGACATAGCTATTTTACCAAGCTCGTGTATTCCAACAGGTCTATAAAGAGTTGTTTTCATCTGTATCCTCCAATGAACATAATCATTCACTAAATTATTTATGAATAATATAAAAGCATTTCTTTCATTAACCACCTTGTTGTACCTTCCTTCATAATCATTTGTTAAAAACAAATAAATTAACCACAAGTTATGTGTTTTAGTAATATCTATTAGTAACTTTAGAAATGAATCCGAGAATTATTGCATATAGTAACAGTATTGCTAAAATAGCATATCTATTCCATTCGAAGTATCCCATCAACATTAGGATGCCTGTATTTCAACATCTCCACTCTTGACATCAATACCACGCACTCCACATGAGTGGTATGGCAGAATTGATCCACTGCCCTCACCTTCACCAATTCATAACCCTTCTCACACAGATACTTCAGATCCCTTGCCAAGGTCGCCGGATCACAGGACACATACACTACCTTCTTCGGTGCCATAGTCAGAATCGTATCCAGCAGGCTCTGTTCACAGCCCTTCCGGGGAGGATCCACAACAATAACATCCGCACGGATATTCTCCTCCTTATACATCCTGGGGAGTACTTCCTCCGCTGCCCCTGCATAGAACTCCGCATTGGTTATATTATTAATCCGCGCATTGGTCCTGGCATCCTCTATGGCCTGGGGGATAATCTCCACCCCATACACCTGCTTCGCCTTCCCGGCCAGGAACAATGAGATGGTGCCGATACCGCAGTACAGATCCCACACCACTTCATCCCCCTGCAAATCCGCATAATCCAGAGCAATATCATATAGTTTCTTCGTCTGTACCGGATTAACCTGATAAAAGGACAGAGGGGATATCCTATACATAACAGACCCGATCTTATCCGTAATATAAGCCGCACCCCACAGTGTTACCACCTTATCACCAAGAATTACATTGGTCTTCCCCTTATTGATATTCAGACAGATACTGGCCATTCCCTTAATCTGGCACAAGCCCTTCACCAGTTCATCAGAATGAGGCAATGCGGTCCCATTTATCACAAGACAGACCATGATCTCTCCCGTATTGAAGCCTGCACGAATTAGTATATGGCGCAACAATCCCTTATGGCTTTCCTCGTCATAGGGTTCGATCTTATATTTTTCTATAAATGACCTCATAAAGGCCAGAATGTCTTCATTTATCTCAGCCCCGATATGGCAATGCCTCGTATCGATTATAGAATGGGTACGTCCGGCATAGAAGCCGATGGCGATGCTCCCGTCCTTGTTCCGCCCTACCGGGAACTGTGATTTGTTCCGGTAATAATACGGTTCCTCCATTCCGCTGATGGGTTCCATATAAAAATCAGAGAAGCCGCCGATTCTGGTCAGGCAGTTTCTCACCTTATTCTCTTTATATTCAAGCTGCTTCTTATAATCCACGTGCATCAGCTGGCATCCGCCGCACCTGGCGGCGATAGGACATCTGGGCTCCGCACGGAAGCCGGAGGAGGTGATTAATTTCACAAGCCTGGCATATCCATATGTCTTACCGGTCTTCGTAACCTGGACCAAGGCATGGTCACCTATGACAGTATCCTTGACGAACAGGGTATATCCCTGGTATTTGCCGATCCCTTCACCCTCTGATCCCATATCCTCTATTGTAATTTCTACCTGGTCATTCTTCTTCAGCAGAGTCTGCATTTCTATTACTCCTATCTCCGTATATAATAAAAAGGATATAAGTACTGCGTTCGGAAGTACTCATACATTTAATAAGTATCGTACTTATCTATCCATTATCTCCTGCCGCATGCACTGATATCCTTACACATAACTTATAACCCAATATTATAGAGATTTTCCTGTCTTTCTTCGTATCATATATCCTGCATTATATTATGCCCGTTTTATAAGCAGCTTCCGAATACTGCGGGCAGCGGGTACGTATCAGTCTTTACACTTCGTGCTCCGCCTGATATTTGAATCAAATAATCTCTGGTAGCCCATCCACTCCGTCTTCGCATCCCCGGAGGCCAGCAGCTCAGTTATGGTCTGCAGCTTCGCATCCGTATTATCTGCAAAATGCAGTGCCAGTGCTTCCGCCGTCGCAGGCTTCTTCGGCGAGCCGTATTCCAGTTCTCCGTGATGCGCCAGGATACAGTGGATCAGCTCATTGGCCAGCTTTGCGGGGAACTTGCCCATCTTCTTAATATGATTATTGACTATATTGGCTCCGATAAAGATATGGCCTAACAGCTGGCCGTCATCCGTATAATCATTCTCAGGGAAGGTCGAAAGCTCCTGCAGCTTGCCGATATCGTGGAACAGTGCGGCGGTAATCAGGATATCCCGGTTCAGTATGGGATAGCTTGCGGCATAATAATTGCAAAGCTTCACCACACTTAAGGTATGCTCCAGCAATCCTCCCACAAAGCTGTGGTGAACCGCTTTTGCCGCGGAATGGTATTTGAAGGCTTTGATGAATTCCGGGTTATTAACGAAGAAATCCTCTGCCAGAGCTCGCAGATTCTGTTCCCGGACGGAAGCTATAAAATCCTTGATCTCCCGGTACATCACCTCTACGTCCTTGGTGGTTACCGGAAAATAATCCTCCGGATAATATTCCCCTTCCCGGGCTTTATAAATCTTGCTTATATTTAGCTGGGGCATATCCTGAAAGCTGGTCACCCGGGCATCGATATGTACGAAGTCCATGGCCTCATACTGCCCTATCTCACTGGAGGCGTCCCATATCTTGGCATCGATGGTACCTGTCTTGTCCTGCAGGATCATGGAGACATAATTCTTGCCGCTCTTACCGGTCAGCAGCTGCTTTGATTTGCACAGATATATCTCATTTTTAATAAAGTCATTCTCTCTTAAGTCTTGAATAAATCTCATTCTCATAAACCTTTCTATTCTTGAATCCGAAGCATCAGGCCCGCTCTGTCTCCCTATCCTTCTTACGGAATAGGGTCTGCGCGCCTTACGGATTAATCTGCTTCTCCAGTATACCTTACCTGCGGTCATATGAAAAGAAAAAAATGTATTTTCCTTTCCATCGGCAAAAAAATGTTGTAAGCTTATAATCCGTTCCGACTAATCCGCTTACAACATCTTATTCTGCTATTGAACCTTATTGGCCAGGGTGACGGTCAATTCCATCTCCTTCTCATTCGCTCCGATTGCCCGCAGGATCTTCACAACAACCTGGTCGCCGGTCTTATAGGAGGCGATTGCATTATAAAAATTACCTGTATTTATAATCGTCATGCTGTTGACAGCAAGAATAATGTCACCATTCTTTAAGCCTGCTTCGAAAGCGGGTGAATCCACCTTCACCTCACTGATAAAGATGCCGTTGGATATATTATGCTCCTGCTTCACATCGATGGTCATATCATCCGCCATAATACCAAAGTAAATTCTCGGTTTCTGATTACCCATCTGATGAATCAGTGAATTGAGCTTACTGATTCCAATAACTGTACTTAGTCCGTCGATCTCATCGTCCTTCACAGTGCGGGTTATCCAGCCGATTACTTTTCCCTTCAGATTAATTATGACCCCGTCGCTTTTTTTATTAAAATCCATATCCGTATGGAATAGCTCCATACGATTGTCCGTGATGGTTGCATAGCTGCCTCTGCTGGTTACGATGCCGACTTCAATGGAATTCATGAAACCATTGGGATTTCCTATGGCTATTACAGGCGAACCGGCTACGACCGTATTGGATTCTCCAAGATCAGCTATCTTTAAGCCCGTCCGGTAGGTGGCCGATATATCCTGTATCAAAATTGTAAGCAGGGCAATGTTAAGTTCCGTCTCATAATCTTGAATCGTCGCATTCACATAAAAAGTATCTGAGAACTTAATCCTGACATTATTGGCGTCCTTCACTCTGTCAAGGCTGACCAGAATCAGATAGTTCGTAGAATTGCTGCCGACAATAAGCCCGGAGGAGCTGACCGTCTGCTCCGCTGATGTGCCAAATAACCAGTCCGTCACGGTAAATGTACTGGTTACCTCGACGATAGATTTTCCTGCTTCATATGACAGCTTACGCATCTCATCGTACATGGTCTGATAATCATCCAGGGTTGCATCAATAAATTGCTCCACGATGACCGGTGTTGGTGTCGGTGTTATTTCCTTCGGATCATCCGGATCATCCGTGTCCTCTCCCTGCTTGGGGATATCCGTCGCAGGCGCACCGGTGATATCGTTTCCCTCAGCTGAGGGTGACATTGTGGGAAAAGTAACCGGATCCTCTGTCTTTTCTTCCTTTCCGAAAAACTTTTCAAGCTTCGGTTCCGCAAAAACAAAAGTAACCGCTGCAATGAATCCAAACAAGATTGCGAGAACAATCGTCATAAGAATTGATTCCAGCTTCCTACGTAATCTCTTACGTTTCTTCTCAATTACCTGCTCCTGGATAAACGCGAAGTTACCGTTGTCCTTATTATCATTACCAGACATTTATAATCTCCTTATGTACAGGTTGGTATCTAAGGTTATATTAATGCGTATTAGCTATTTTAGCAAGCACATATGAACATATTATGAATGATTTGTTAATAAAGAGGCCAAAATTCGGCGAAATACAGGTAAATGACTGTAAAAACTGCCAATGACCTCATAATAATGGATAATTATATCTTATAAATTATGTAGTTATTCTACAATGTCTCTACTTGGAACAGCTGTTTTGTAACTCATACTCCTGCATGTCCATTACCGAATCCTTAAGATAATATTATGTATAAAGGTACGGTTATTAATAATAACTTTATTTATGGAAATGATACTCGCTAAAATCCTCCGGGAATTGATGCCGCAGCCCTTCCTGCCATATTAATTCAACATCTGCACCTCTTTCTCTCAGAGCATCTGCCAATTGCTCCGCACCATCTCTGCAGTCATGATCCATAGTCCCGCAGTATATATGAACTGCCATATCCTTACGCTGTACTGCTTTTGCAACAGCTTCCATATTCTCTTTTATAAATGGGATCCACGGAGACTGCAGGAAAATCTCATCACACACAACCTCTGAAAGTGTCACCGCTCTAAGAATCATATCACAGCCCGCTGAAAACCCGGCAAGATACCTTTGCCCGTAAGCCTCCCATTGCATGCCGGGAAGGGCGGCAGCGATCTGCTTATAGTCAGCCTCATCATAATTCCAACGGTACCTTCCATAAGAATCGACGGTTGCAGATTGTATCGCTTCTACCTGAAGCTCCGGCGCCGCCTGCTTTGCCATATCGCTCCAGGAATCCTTCGCAATCTCGGCATTGAGACCATTCCCATGAATACATGCCATGAGTCTGTTACTCGTCTTCTGCTGCCAGGTACACTCCGTTTTCGACTCACTCATAGCTTTAGCATATCTCTGCCCGGAGATATCACGATAGCTAATATAATCCGGATGCCGGAACAAGGGCTCTAAATCTTCGTCCTCCAAAACCTCAGGCCGGTACCAATAACCCTTCTCCGCGACAGCATACCGCATCCATTGCAGCGCTTCTTCCCTTCTTCCCGATCCGGCAGCCAGACACATGAGAAAATACCATGCTCTTGCGTGATCCCCTTTCTCCATGGCATCCTTGTGACCCAGAAGGTATTCATATGCCTCTGCATAGCTTTTACCTGCCAGGGCAAGCGTTTTTTCTAAATAGGTATCTTCATGATTCATATCTGTAAACCTCTCCTTAAATTACAACACCGCAAAGTCATCTCTTATAATTTGGCATCATCCTTCTTATCTTTCAAACCCTTTAATATATTCAAATAGCCCAAATATATTTTTTTCAATTTTAATGCAAAGACCAACAGAAAAGCTATAAAGAATAATGCAAGTATAGAAACTAATACCGGAGACGCATTGCTGTTATCCAAAAACATGGTAACATCATCCCCTGAAGGAGCTTTCCCTGACAGATATAAAACCGGAATAAACACCCAGACATGTGCACTCTCCGTTACTTACCAATATATCTCAGATCTTTCTTTCCATATGTACATGAAACTCCGGTCTCGTAACATAAGCAAGATATCGGACTTTCCCGTTAAATTCCAGATAAGCCTTGAATCTTTCCATAACAGCCGGTGCAGTAATCATCTCCGGCACCTTATCTCTGCGGAACCAGCCGCTTTCCGAATTCTCATCGGAGACGGACAGCTCTCCGCCAACCGCCCTGCATAGGAAGTCCATCATAACCTTCGTCGGCACCTTCTCGACTCCGTTATATCCCGGATATTCGCAGGTATTGGAAGATATGCAGAACAGGTCTCCCACTTCCACATCGATTCCGCTTTCCTCTTTCGTCTCCCGGACCACCGCCTCTATGATATTCTCTCCGTTCTCAACAATTCCTCCGGGGAAAACCCAGCCTCCGTGATGAGTCTTCACCAGGAGAATGTCTCCCTGCTCATTGACGGTGACACCCGCCGCTGCCACAATATGCGTTGGTAACATCATAGGGCACCTCCCCTTCCTCAGTAAGACTTCATAATATTCTTCCCCATCTCATATGCCTTTAAGATCTCATTTTCCTTTTTATACAGATCATTGATAGTGTCCACATTATTTATTGCCAATCTGCCGGCCGGTGTAATACCAAGATGCCCGTAATAATGCTCGATCGACTCAAGGATATGTATATTTTCTCTCTCACTGTGACCTGCCCTGATTGCTATGGATATCCCTTTTTTCCCTTTAGGAATATCGATACGGTTTTCATTCGTATCTCCGAAGGGAGTATTCCGGTCAAAGAATACCTTTAACTGTCCTGTGATATCCCCCCAGTAAGAGGGAGATCCGATTATGACTATATCTGATTCAATCAGATCCTGTATAATGATATCCATGTCATCCCTTTGGATGCAGCGTCCTCCAGTTTCATAGCACTTCTTACAACCCAGGCAATAGTGAATATTCATGCTGCCAAGGCAATATCTGCATATCTCCACATCAGCAGCATTTTCTTTCAGGCCCTCTATGATCTTATCAATGATAAATGCAGTGCTTCCCCCGGCTCTCGGGCTTCCTATAATGCAAATGGCTTTCATCCGCTGCCTCCGTTTCGTATCGTGTCCCACCATAATCAGGCAGTCTGCCTACTCCGTTATATGTTCCGGTGCTTTAGATACACTTGTGTTGATCTGTGATATCTTCTTATCGTAGATGTTATTTGCTATCGCTTCCACCTGTTCCTTCAGCCAGAGATAAGTTGTCGTATCCTTTGAATAATCAGCCTCTCCCAACATATCGATCCGCTTATCCCGAATTAATGCATCCACTTGCTGAAATGCCTTGTAGTCACCCCTGGGATAGATGGCATAGGTCCTTCCCCCATTGTTTTTCAGCACGGAAAAGGCAGGTACATCACTTGGTCCGTCGGCGATATAGATCATGTTTTCAAACGGTACTCTTCTGTCCTTTTTGTCAATTTTGGAATTCACATCGATGTTTGGAAATAGATTCGTTCCTTTATTGATCTCAAATATGGCCTTGGTTTTTGAGGTATTATCTATTGCATATGCAATCTGGCTGATCTGAGCCTCCTCCTGACCGTTCTTGTCCTTTGCTGCATATTCCTTAATATGCAGCGAGGACTTGATCGGCGTCTCGATAAACTCGCAGCCCCAGATCCCATTCACATAATCCTTCACGATGGAGCCCTTAATCATCTCCGAAAGCCCTGTGCTTACGATATAATGCTCTACCTGTATGCTGAAGGTTTTATATTTATCACTATTCGCTGTAATATCCTTAAGATCGTTGAATATATCCGGGATCCCTTTATAAAATACCAATTCCCTGCCCAGTTCCCGTAGCAGACTGTTATTCAGCTTTGGGAAGATCCCCTGCTGAGTGCAGGTTATAAAGTGATTCAGATAAATGGTATCTCTGTTCACTTTAATTCCCTGCTTCTTATATTCCGGGACCAGATTATTTACTTCCGCCCAAAAGGCATGCTCGTCCACGCCATATTTCTTAAAAATCGGCTCCTGCATATATCCGTTCACTAAAGTTTTATCAAAATCCCATATTATTGCTATTATATTCTGTTCCATAGCTTCCTCATCTTTCCGTAATTAACATTTTAACGTATTGACCATGCGCAGAATTTCCTTGGCATATCCCTCCCAATCCGGTTCATCGGTATTTATGATAATGATTAATATCCACCCATATTTTAGCATTTTTACTGGCAAAATTAAATCCCTTTTAAATATGCCGATCCGGAATATATAAAAATATCTAACACTGCAGAATAACCGTCTGAAGATAGATATATGTAAAAAAGACCGGTCATTAACCAGCCTTTTCCGTATGCTATATAATCTCCTGGCCTTTGCCAGGTAAGAAACAAAAAATATGAGAAAGAGTCTCTTAGTCTCATCTAAGTATGTATCCCTAACTACAATTCTATCATCGGTAATATAATAAATCAAGATAATAATTTACAAATCCAAAGATTTTTTTATTTTTGAATTTAATATTTTATTTACAAAATCTTTATTTAATGTTCCGATGTGTCTGCCTAAGCGGGCTTTTGACACTACCCTTATCTGTTCGCATAAAATTGTTCCCGAGATACTGTTTATTTCTTCATCTACCAAGACATAATCAGAGCTTTTTAAGAGGATATGAGTCGGTATTTTTACAGGTCTGTTTGAAATCGGTATTACGATCGTGGTCGGTCCTTTTTCATTTCCGGTATTATTTTGAACTATTATCACCGGCCTGATTTTATTCTCTTCCGAACCGATATTCTTACCGAATTGGCATGTCCATATTTCTCCCTTTTTTGGTATAGTTATCGGCCTTGTCATTATGGAATTATTGATCAGCTGTTTATGATATGACCACTCCGCATGCTCTGCATAATTCGTTATATCATAGGCACACTGCCTTAATTCATTAATATTATCTGAATTTAATATCTCATTATATTTATTTACCACATCATTAAAATAGCTGCTGAAGTTCTCTGCGTTTACCAATATATTTTGTTTGCTTTTTATTATATACTCTTTAAGTTCATTAACTGACATATCTCTAATGTTCATTTATACCATACCTTCTCCTTCCTGTATGTAAATTTAAATTAAATTTCTTATTGATACAGCATGATCGCGAATATACGTTCTAGCTTTAATCATATCACATATGGATATTACTTTCAATAAGACCAATTTTACAGATATACCGGATATTTAAAATAAATATGTTTAATTTTCTTACAACTTACGGTAAAATAGAACTGGTATCCTATTATCACCGGATAGCCCCATATATAATAAGTATCATTAAGAAGAAAGGCCATACGGATATGAACGAGAAAGCACTGCGAACCCTGGAATATAATAAAATTGTTGATAAATTATGCGCTCTTACCGGTACAAGCCATGGAAGAGAGCTTTGTGCGCATCTTAAGCCCACTTCAGATATTGAAACCATACGCAAGCTTCAAAAGGAGACCACGGATGCACTGTCCAGAACCCTGAGAAGGGGAAGCGTATCCTTTGGCGGGATCCATGATATCAGACCCACCATCATGCGCTTAAAGGTGGGCTCCTCATTAAGCGCGGTGGAGCTGCTTCATATCAGCTCAGACCTGGATGCTGTGCTGCGCGTGAAATCCTACGGCGGATATACGGGTAAGGATTCCGGGGAGCAGACCGAGGATTCCCTGACTGAGTATTTTGCGGGTCTCGAGCCGCTGACCAATCTGAATAACGAGATAAGGCGATGCATCATCTCCGAGGAGGAGATTGCAGATGACGCCAGTCCTTCGCTGAAATCCGTCCGGCGTGCCATCCGTAATGCCAACGATAAGATACACAGTGAGCTTAACTCCATCTTAAATTCTTCCAAGAGCATGCTGCAGGATAATCTGATTACCATGAGGAATAACCGCTATTGCCTTCCGGTGCGTGCGGAATTCAAGAGCCAGTTCCAGGGCATGATCCATGACCAATCCTCAACCGGGTCTACCCTGTTCGTAGAGCCTATGGCTATCGTTCGTCTGAATAACGAGCTCATGGAATTATCTATCAGGGAGCAGGAAGAGATAGAGAAGGTGCTTGCTGAATTAAGCAGTCAGGCGGCTGAGCACACCGAGAACCTGGAATATGATTTTAATACACTGTCCGAATTGGACTTTATCTTCGCCAGAGCCGGCCTTTCCCGTCAGATGAAGGGCTCCGAGCCTTCCTTTAATGCAATGGGCATCATGAATATTAAGAAGGGCCGTCATCCCCTGATCGATGCGAAGAAGGTGGTGCCTATCGATATCATGCTGGGGAAGGATTTTACCATGCTGATCATCACAGGTCCCAATACCGGCGGCAAGACGGTCTCCTTAAAGACCGTGGGGCTGCTTACCCTGATGGGACAGGCCGGGCTCCATATCCCGGCGTTCGACGGCTCAGAGCTGGCAGTATTTGAAGAGGTGTATGCCGATATCGGCGATGAGCAGAGCATCGAACAGAGCCTCAGCACCTTCTCCTCCCACATGACGAATATCGTTAAGATACTTGATAAGGCCGACGAAAAATCCCTGGTGCTCTTCGATGAGCTGGGTGCGGGAACCGATCCGACGGAGGGCGCAGCCCTTGCCATGTCCATTCTTTCCTCCCTTCACCGGAAGGATATCCGGACCATGGCTACCACACATTACTCCGAGCTTAAGATATATGCGCTGTCCACGGAGGGTGTGTCCAATGCCTCCTGTGAATTCGACGTGGAGACCCTTCGCCCTACCTACCGCCTGCTCATCGGTATCCCCGGCAAGAGCAATGCCTTCGCCATCTCTTATAAGCTCGGCCTTCCCGACTATATCATCGAGGATGCCAGAGAGCGGATCGGTACAAAGGATAAGAGCTTTGAGGATGTGATCAGCGAGCTGGAATCCAGCCGTATCTCCATGGAAAAGGAGCAGGATGAGATCACAAGATACAAAGCGGAGATAGAACAGTTAAAGAAGAGTCTGGCCAGGAAGAATGAGACCTTTGATGCCAGCCGTGACCGTATGCTGCGGGAAGCCAGGGAGGAGGCCGCCAGGATATTGAATGAGGCGAAGGAATTCGCTGACCAGAGCATCCGCCGTTATAACAAATGGCTTCAGGAGGGCGGCAGCGTCAAGGATATGGAAGCGGAGCGCAATTCCCTCAGGGAGCGTCTGGGCGGCAGCGAGACAGGCTTTGTCAAGCGCCAGCCTAAGAAGAAACAGACCGCTTCCACGGACCTGAAGGTCGGTGACTCCGTGAATGTCGTCAGCCTGGGATTAAAAGGAACTGTCAGCACACTGCCCAATGCCAGGGGTGATCTGTTCGTACAGATGGGTATTCTGCGTTCCCAGGTTAATATAAATGATATTGAGCTTTTAGATGAAGAGGTCGTCACGGGGCCCGGCTTTAACAAAACCCAGAGCGGCAAGATCAAGATGACCAAGTCCGCTACAATCCATCCTGATATTAACCTGATCGGCAAGACCGTGGATGAAGCCATATTTGAGCTGGATAAATACCTGGATGATGCTTATCTGGCACATCTCCCGCAGGTGACCGTAATCCATGGCCGGGGAACCGGCGCGTTGAAGAATGCGGTACATGCCCACCTTAAAAAATTAAAATATGTAAAGTCCTACCGTGTGGGCGGCTTCGGTGAAGGCGACCACGGTGTTACCATTGTGGAATTTAAATAAAAGGAGAAATCATGATAGCAAAACAGAAAATACTGATTGTAGATGACGATGTGAATATCGCAGAGCTCATCTCCCTGTATCTTACCAAGGAATGCTTTGACACCTTAACCGTCCATGACGGGGAAGCCGCCATCAAGCAATTTGCCGGGTATCAGCCGAATCTGGTTCTGCTGGACCTGATGCTGCCGGGTATCGACGGCTATGAGGTATGCCGTGAGATACGTAAGACCTCCTCGATACCCATTATCATGTTATCTGCAAAAGGAGAAATCTTCGACAAGGTGCTGGGCCTGGAATTAGGAGCGGACGACTATATGATCAAGCCCTTCGATTCTAAGGAGCTGGTAGCCAGAGTCCGTGCGGTTTTAAGACGCTTCCATCCGGACACCAAGGAGCAGCCGAGTCCTGAGCCCGGCCAGACAGGGACCTATGCGGCTTATCCTGATTTGATAATAAATCTGAGTAATTATTCGGTCCAATACTATGGTGAGAACATCGAGATGCCGCCGAAGGAGCTGGAACTGTTGTATTTCCTGGCCTCCAATCCGAACCAGGTATTTACCAGGGAGCAGCTTCTGGATCATATCTGGGGCTATGAGTATTTCGGTGATACACGTACCGTAGACGTACATATCAAGCGTCTCAGGGAGAAGATAAAGGATCATACGGAATGGAGCCTTGCCACAGTATGGGGCATCGGATATAAATTCGAAGCCAAAGGCGGTAAGAAATAGGTAGAAGGACGGTGTCTGAATGAGGAAAACCTTATGGTCCAGGCTAATCATATGTTATCTGATTTCAAGTGTTGCCATATTCCTGCTTTTGAACACCTTCAGCGTGAACGCTTTTGAGACGCGGCTTAAGGATGCCAAGAGAAAAGCCCTGATGAGCGAAGCAGAGCTGATTGAGACAGAATATTACAGCAGCTATTATGATACCAGCCAGACCCTGGCTGACTTGAAATCACAATTAAAATCCATCGATACCTATCTTGGAATCCGTGTCTGGATCATAAATACCGACGGTACCATCATCGCGGATTCCTCCGTATTATGGAATGCGGAAGGCAAGAATATCAATGAGATCGACCCAAACTTCCTGGACCGGAATTTCACACCTTCGAATTTCTACCGGGGAATATTCCAGGAGCCTGTTATGAGCCTTACCAAGCAGCTGACCCTGGACTATAAGGTCAGAGGCTATATGGCACTCCACGCCTCATTAAAAAGCATCAATGCGGATGCCGTATTCTATAACGATGTTATGAATATCTGCTTCCTGCTGTTCCTTCCCCTGTTATTGCTTCTATTTATATTCATTTATTATATCACGGCTGTTCCTCTGCATAATCTCACAAAAGCAGCCATGGAATACAGCTCCGGTAATTATAACTATGCCCTGGTTCTAAAGGGCCTCAGCGAATTCCGGGAGCTGGGTGCGGCCATGACTTATATGTCAGGGGAGCTGAGTAAGCTGGATGATTATCAGAAGAAATTCGTGGCGAATATCTCCCATGACTTTCGTTCCCCGCTTACCTCCATCAAGGGCTTTGCAGAAGCAATCAAGGATGGAACCATTCCTCATGAGATGCAGGATAAATACCTGGATATCATCCTCTTTGAGACGGAGCGGCTGAATAAGCTTACCGCCAGTCTGCTGGAGCTCAATCGCTACGAGAACAGAGGCGCCTTCCTTGATATTACCTCCTTTGACATTAATCTTATTATCAAAAAGACGGCGGAAAGCTTTGAGAATGCCTGCCGGGAGAAGAAAATCACGTTAAATCTTGTATTCTCTTCAAAGCAGCTCTTCGTCGAAGCAGATATGGGTAAGATACAGCAGGTGCTCTATAACCTGATTGACAATGCCATTAAATTCAGTCATAACAGTTCGAAAATCAAGGTATCCACGGAAGAAAAGGGAGATAAGATATTCGTCTCCGTAAAGGACTACGGGATCGGCATCCCGAGAGACTCCATCAAGAAGATATGGGACCGTTTTTATAAGACGGATACTTCCCGGGGCAAGGATAAGCGCGGAACCGGACTTGGTCTCTCCATCACCAAGGAAATCATCCAGTCCCATAATGAGAATATCAATGTAATCAGCACGGAGGGTGTGGGAAGTGAATTCATATTCTCATTGCAAAAGAGCATGGAGCAGGATTAATTATTTGAAGCAGCTGCAATGATTTACGCTTCCTCCCAGGTATGCCGGTGCAGCTGCCCTTCCATACGCATCCCCTCAAAGTCATTCTGCCTCAGTGCCTCATACAGTATAATCGCCACAGAGTTAGCCAGATTCAAGGAACGGATATCCCCTGCCATGGGAATGCGGACCGTATTTGCCTTATTCCCCAGCAGCAGCTCCTCCGGTATGCCGGCGCTTTCCTTACCGAACATAATATAACAGTCCGGTTCATATGCCACATGGGTATAGGCATGCTGCGCCTTAGTTGTTGCCATGTATATCTTTGCAGCAGGATTTTTCTCAATAAAATCATTATAATTGCTATATACGGTTACATCAAGATCCTTCCAATAATCCAGTCCGGCACGCCTGAGCTCCTTTTCGCTTAGATTAAAGCCCATGGGTTCAATCAGATGAAGCCTGGTTCCGGTTGCTACGCAGGTCCTTCCTATATTTCCCGTATTCGCAGGAATCTCCGGTTCTAATAATACGATATTCATACAGATTCTCTGTCCTTTCAAACATAAAAAAGGTGAACTTAATCACCTTTTATTGCTATGTATATCTCTATTGTTTTGTTGCCTTCATATGTTAAAGGTATACAGATATTCGAAGCATAATTAGTTGATATGGACATAGAGCCGGTCGCCAGTGTGGGCGGAGTTATATCAATTGCAATTCCTTTGGTAGAAAATACCGTCGCTGTATTACCCATGATCATATTTCCTAATTCGCAGATTGCGCTCTTAGCCAAATCATCCATCTCTGTAATCGGCATCATAATCATCTTAGTGGCAATATCACAAGCAATTGAATTTTCAAATGCAATCATTGCCTGTCCCCGCATGGCACCGGTAAGTCCGATTAAAATAATTAAGGTATCTTCAAAAAAAGCAGGATTTTTTACGTTTGGCTTACCCATAGACACCTCAACCTGGCACATTTCCTTTAATACCTTGGTTGATGCCATCAGAAATGGATTAATATGATCCACATTAAGAACAGCCATTGGATTCCCTCCTAAGTTTTCCTATTATTAGTCTTTCGTATCATTGTAGCACAAAAATACTACAAAATAACAATTAATTCGTCAGCATGAGACTTTTTTCCTATTTTCTATGCCGGGTTACAAATCGTTCCATTCGCTCCAATGCCACCTTAAGATTCTCAATGGAATAAGCATACGATATCCGCAGGTAACCTTCCCCGCAATCACCGAAAGCGGTACCGGGAACAACAGCCACCTTCTCTTCCGTTAAAAGCTTTGTTGCGAATTCATCGGAAGTCATGCCAAGCTTACTGATACAGGGGAATACATAGAAGGCGCCGTAAGGCTCAAAGCACTCTAAACCCATACTTCGAAATGCATGGATCAGATATCTGCGTCTCTTATCATATGCATCACGCATCATCTCCACATCCGCATCCCCGTTCTTTAAAGCCTCGATGCCGGCATACTGGCTGGTGGTGGGCGCGCACATAATTGCAAATTGATGTATCTTAATCATCTGCTCTATGATCAGTGCCGGACCAACCGCATATCCCAGTCTCCAGCCGGTCATGGCGTAGGATTTGGAAAAACCGTTAATAACGATGGTTCTTTCCCGCATTCCCGGGAATGATGCTATGGATACATGCTTATTTCCGTAAGTAAGCTCTGCATAGATCTCATCCGATATTACGATGATATCCTTTTCCACTATGACATCCACAATCGATTTTAAATCCTCCCGGTCCATGATGGCTCCCGTGGGATTGTTGGGAAAGGCCAGGATCAATACCTTGGTTTTATCGGTAATGGAATCAAGTAATTCCTGCCTGGTAAGCTTAAAGTCATTCTCACCCTTCAGCCGGATAATCACCGGCTTGCCCCCTGCCAGCACGGCACAGGGAAGATAGGATACATAACAGGGCTGGGGAATTAAGACCTCGTCGCCGGGTTCTATCATGGCACGGAGTGCAATATCTATTGCTTCGCTTCCGCCTACGGTTACAACTACTTCCCTGTTATAATCATATTGCAGATCAAACCGCCTTCCCAGATAATTGCAGACCTCCTGCTTTAATTCCTTCAGGCCTGCATTGGAGGTATAGAAGGTTTTTCCCTTCTCCAGGGAATAGATGCCTTCCTCCCGGATGTGCCAGGGCGTGTCGAAGTCGGGCTCACCCACACCCAGAGAGATCGCGTCCTTCATCTCGCTTACAATATCAAAGAACTTGCGGATCCCGGAGGGCGGTATATCAACTACTGTTTTTGATAGTGGATTTCTCAAGGCGTAATCAGCATCCTTTCATCTGTCTTTGACTGCACCAGCGGCATGCCGTGCTCCTTATATTTCTTCAGTACAAAATGAGTTGCGGTGCTTAATACCGCTTCCATGGGGGCAAGCTTCTCCGATACAAAGTTAGCGACTTCTCTCATGGTCCTGCCCTCCAGTATAACGGTCAGATCAAAGCCGCCTGACATCAGATATACGGACTGTACCTCGTCAAACTGATAGATGCGTTCTGCTATCTTATCAAAGCCCAATCCGCGCTGAGGGGTGACCTTCAGCTCAATAAGCGCAGTAACCCGCTCGCTTTCAACTTTATCCCAGTTAATTAAAGTCGGATAACCGCAGATAACGGTCTCTTCCTCAAGCTGCTTAATGACAGACGTAATCTCCTCTTCTGTTGAACCTAACATAATAGCCAGGTCAGCGGCCGATATTTTACTGTTTTTATCGATAGCCTTTAAGACTTTTTCTCTCATCCTAATCCTCCAATCTATTTGCTACGGTCAATATATTCAATTCACCATCACTTTATACAATTCATCGCTCTTTGGCGGTTCCAGGTAGCGTCTTTCATCCTCATTGATAATAATCCTGTCATTTCCGGATGTAATCCGGCCGATTACCGCGGCGGCAATCCCCTCCGCTTTAAGCCGGTCAACAAGCCGGTTGGCTTTATCGGTAATAATCAGCATACAACCGCTGGAGATCAGCATGTACGGATTAATATCATAGAATTCACAGATTTCCACTGTTTCCTGTTTTAAGAGAATCTTCTTAAGATCAACCTCCAGGCCGACCTTAGAAGCTGCACCGATTTCCCATAGTGCGCCAAAGATTCCGCCTTCCGTGACATCGTGCATGGATGTCACGCCGTTCGCTCGTGCGACCATCGCTTCCGGTACAACACTGATATAATCAATCATTCTCTTAGCCCCGTCAATAAAGCTTGCGGAATACTTGGTCCGCAGCTCTTCTTCTTTGGCGGCGGCTATTATAGCAGTCCCCTCCAGACCGGCCCATTTTGTCATGACGATTTCCTGGCCCGGCTCTGCTCCTGCTGTCTTTATCATAGCATCCCGCTTCATCTTGCCTACGCCGGTTACGGTTACGATTGGCTGATGAACCGCCTTTGTTACTTCCGTATGGCCTCCGATTACCTCGATATCCAGCTTCTCACATTCGGTCTCTATGTCCTGCATCATCCTGCGAAGTTCTTCCTCCGGGGTACCTTCGGGAAGCAAAATAGTAAGCATGATACCTATGACTTCCGCTCCGTTGGACGCCACATCATTGGCAGTGATGTGCACGGCAAAAGTCCCAATATCCTGAACTGTTCCGGTAATCGGGTCCGTAGAAACCACAAGCACCTCATCCCCGGCTATCTCAAGGATACTGCAATCCTCACCGATTGCGGGACCTACAAGAACTTCGTCCCTTCTGTGCCTTATTTGATTTAATACTGACCTTTTTAGAACAGTCTCCGATATTTTACCTAGGTTCATGCTTACTCTCCAGTTACGCTTAAGTTAATCTACAGGCTCTTCAAACTCCCAGGAAGGATCCCAGCCCGCTAACGGATCCTCTATGATAATCGGTTCATCTTCGCCTACCGGAATATCCTCTGTCTGATCCTGTGAATCCGTAGAATTGTTATCCGAATTGTTCTGATCCGAATCATTGTTCGGTTTATCCGAGCCCTTCTTATCATCCTTTTTGCTGCCCTTGTTATCTTCCTTATCTTCCGTTATTTCCTTCGTTCCGATTGTCACATATTGGGGAGCCGCCTGGTAATTACTTGAATTGACCTGGGTTCTGCTGACCTCAACGCCATTCTCATATACAACCTTCCATAATTGGGCTCTGTATCCGGTATGAGCAGTCTGGGTTACCTTACGGTAGGTAGTCGGCTGTTTCGGGTCCTCCGTAACCACGTCCTTTGGCGGTTTTGTTGAGGATATGACCACAGTTTCATATTTGATCTTGCGGTTTGCGGTATCCCTTGTCTCGTTACCCCACAGCTTAAAGGTGATCCTTCTGTCCCTGGTGGTAGCTTCGATTAATATGGGAGAATCCGTATTATTCTTAAATTGAAAATTCTTATAGGTGCCGGCAATTGCCGCATCTCTTGATAAATCCACATAACTGATGGTCATGGAATGAGGAAAACGCTCTACCACTTCAAGCTCTGCTTCCAGCACCGCATTATAAAGTGTCGTCGTAACCTGGCAGGCACCGCCGCCGACGCTGTCAACTACGACACCGTTAAGATAAGCGCCTGCGATAAAGTATCCGTTCGCCGCTGTAAATGGTGTCAGGACATCATAGGAATTGAATATGTCTCCCGGATACAGCACAATATTATTAATCAGCCGTGCACCGTTGGCAAGATTCGCCGCCCTTCCTTCCGCAGAGGAGGCATATTCCGTAGTATAGGAACCGATTACCGTATTGCACCTTTCAACATCTTCCCTGGTATAGAGCGGTTCGTCATCCTCAATCGCCGCGTTTATTACGATATCCTGGCGCGCCCAATTGGTTATTGCATCTTCGATTATCTTAATCGTCTCGTCGATATTCACCTTCTTGCCGAGGGTGTGGTCCGTATAGGTAAACTCACCGTTTTTTCTGGTAACGGAGGCGTTAATCGGAGCAATATTATATGCACTGACGTCACCGGCTACAATATTGCGGATCTTTTCCTCATCATAGGTAAAGGTCAAAGGATAGACAATATTGCCCTGCTCAATGTCCTTTAAGTCCTTATACTGCTTAATCAGGTTGCCCGATTTGCCAAGGGCCATCGCCCGGTCAATATTGTCATTCTTTTCATACGTATATCCAAGATCGCCCATGCTGGTATATACGATATTGTCATTCGCTATGACAGCGACACCTTTACTGCGCAGTCCTTGTACAAAATCATCAACTGCCGCCTCAGCTTCTTTCTTCGTCATACCGCTCACATCGACTTCATCTATATATACTCCTTGGCAGATTGTATTATCCTCTTCTGCAGATGCATATTCAGCATTTCCGGCAACCATAAAGGTCAGCGATATCAAAGCAACCGCAGTCATCAGTATTGTTTTCCTGCTCATATTCATCCTCCTTTATTACTGATTTACACATAACTTCTTATTATTGTAGCACAATCCGGGGATTATTCAAGATAATCTTTGTCTCGTTGACTTTTGCTTATGAAATATGTATCATGTAAAAGCATAGATAATATTTAATTTATCATGCTTAATACATAAGTAAGGACAAAGGTAATTATCATAACCACTACGATAACTGTAGATATGATCCTTTGGGTTTTTTTATTATGAAAATTCATGGCTACCTCCATTCCGCTGCCCGGCAGCATTGCTATTATTATTGAAAGGTCGTGATCCTATGCCGCTCCCTGTACTCACTGTTATTATCTTTATTTTTATTATCTGGCTCCAGTATGAGATCAGAAAATCTGCCAGACATACGAAGGATGCTTCCAACCGGTTCTGGGACGGGGAAAAACAGGCCAATCTTGCCCGCCGTAAGGATATATCGGACCTTAATTATCTTAAGCTGAACACCGATACCCTTCCCCTTAAGGATAAGGAGGACGAAACCATCAACTCCTATCGCGACACCGTCTGCGGTCTTGCGGACCGGAAGATATTAAATCTGAACGGCATCTCCAATACGGAATTAAAGAATACCTACGGCATTGCAAACATCAATCTCCTGATGGAATACGACAATAACTTCGTCGTCCTGGTCAGCATGCTTCAAAAATGGGCGGAACGCCTATATAATGAAGGCTATACGGAGGATGCTTTATCCGTTTTGGAATATGCGGTAACCTGCGGATCCGATGTCCATAAAACCTACCGTTTGCTTGCCGATATCTATAAACAGCAGAATAAGCCCGAAAAGATCAGTGAACTAATTCGGATCGTCTCAGAGCGTGATATTCATGACAGGCAAAAATTAACAGATATCCTGATAAACGCTATGAATACTTAATATTAGTATGTCCGGTGTCTCTTATCCTATTCCTGTAATATAAGTTATCAGAAGATGCACTTTATTTTCTGATAAAAGGCGCAGTTTTTTGCGCCGTGCATCTCGATTATCGGAACCGGGTTTTGTTCCGATAATATAAATTATCAAAAGCTGCATTTCAAACTTCTGATAAAAGACGCTGCTTTTGCGCCGTGCATCTCAATTATCGGAACATTATTTCAGTTTCGGTAATATATGCTGTAGTCAGATGCTTTCCATATTAATTTTAAATCAATTCCATGTATCCTTCAAGCTTAATTTCAATATTTAGAACATACATTGTCTATGCATTGGCATATTTGCAATCTTCCCTTAAGAAGCATTCGCTGCATTTTGGCTTCCTGGCTATGCATATGCTTCTGCCAAGTGTAATGATCTGTATATTGTAAGCGATCCATTGTTCCTTCGGAAGCAGTCTCATCAGGTCATATTCTATCTTCACCGGATCCTCTTCCAGGGTAAAGCCAAGCCGCTTTGAGATTCTCTTTACATGGGTATCCACTACAATACTGGGTTCTCCATAGACATTGCCCCGGATTACATTGGCAGTTTTTCTTCCTACCCCTGCAAGATTGGTCAGCACATCAATATCATTTGGTACCTCGCCGTTATACTCCTCTACCAGCTTCTTCGCACAGGCGATGATATTCTTAGCTTTATTCCGGTAAAAGCCGGTGGAATGAATATCCTTCTCCAGCTCTGCCTGATCCGCTGCCGCAAAGTCCTCCAGTCTCCTGTATTTTTGAAATAAATCCTTGGTAACGATATTAACCCGGGCATCCGTACATTGCGCGCTGAGAATAGTAGCTATGAGAAGCTGCCAGGGTGTCTCATGGTCAAGGAAGCACCTGACATCTATGGTGTATTCCCTGTTGAGAGCCGCGATAATGCGCTCCATTCTCTCCCGTTCCTTCTTTGTTATTCTTATGTTCGTCAAATATAATCCTCCTCTTCTATCATTAAGACGATTCTAATGTCCCTGCGGTTACAATTACAGCCGGCTTCGAGTAAAATTCTGAAGCTGCATACTGTCCGCAAGGCAGGGATGAGTATCTTGAGGCCCTGCATCCTTTACCCTTCCAGCAGTGTAACCTCTGCGGAATTATTCAATGGATCCCTTCTGTCGTAATCAAACAGGATAATGGTTCTCTTCCTCACAGCCGTCCCCTTTGCTGCCGAGGCTTGTACGTCATATTGGAATACTTCAATATGAATCTGCCTCTTACCGGTCTGATGCTTTTCATAGAGACGCCGGATATGGATGTCCTTTGTACCCGAACCGGAAAATACCGGCCTTGCCTTCATGTTCTCCCGCAGGTACAGATCGAACACCAGGAGCTCTGCGAATACGGATCTTAAATCCGGTCTCTTCTTTATATCTATGGATTCTAACACCACCTTCTGAAAGAAATCAAGCAAAATCTCATACTTTCTGATTCGGCTGTGGGACATTAAAATCAATCCCGCCGCTTCATAATAGCTGCTGATGGATTGATACAGCTGCATGGGGGAGGGATAATAATGCTCCAGAAAGCTCATGGA
The DNA here is from genome assembly GCA_023424995.1 of Bacillota bacterium. Taxonomy (GTDB): domain Bacteria; phylum Bacillota; class Clostridia; order Lachnospirales; family Lachnospiraceae; genus Mobilitalea. Next base: position 22,326 of record JAFADH010000135.1, read on the forward strand.
GCCGGTGAATTGTCCGCTGTTATAATAAACCTCGACCATCTCGCAGACACCCTTCAGCTTAAGCAGTTCCTCATAGGACAGGTCATCGGTATATAGGACCTCATACGGAGCGGCATCACGGGCGGTGATACCATATGACCTTTTGTCTGATTCCATGGAGGATCCCTTCAGTATCTTTAAGAATCCAAGCTGCAGCTGATCCGGCTTCAAGCGGTATACATCCGCAAAGGATCTTTCAAAGGAAGCATACCCTTCCTTGGGGAGTCCTGCAATCAGATCCAGATGCTGATGAATGTTCCTGCCTTCCTTAATCCGCATAACATTCGCTGCCAGCCTTTGAAAATCCATCTTTCTGTGGATTGCCTCCACCGTGTCCGGATTGGTAGACTGGACTCCTATCTCAAGCTGTACCTGTCCGGGTCTTAAAGCTGCCAGGAGCTCTGTCTCATCCTCCTCCAGCAGATCCGCAGCAATCTCAAAGTGGAAATTGGTAATGCCGTTATCATTTTCTTTAATAAACTGCCAGATTGCCATGGCATGCTTTTTATTACAGTTAAAGGTCCGATCCACGAATTTTACCTGAGGGACCCGGTTATCCAGGAAAAACTTCAACTCCCGTCTGACCAATTCCAGGCTTCGAAAGCGCACCCTCCTGTCCACGGAGGACAGACAGTAGCTGCAGGAGAACGGGCATCCGCGGCTGCTTTCATAATAGACAATCCGGTTACGGAAGACTTCCGTATCTTTGTAAGGGAACGGTATCCTGTCCAGGCTCACCGGTGCCCGGTCTCCGGTCACTATGATCTCCGGAGAAGCCTGAACGGCAACTTCTGTGCCGCAGCGGCTATCCGTACTCCTGCCTGAGTCAGAACTCTTATCATAGCTGCCGCAGCCGGGACTGACAATTTGAACCTCCTTACTGTCAGCATTATTTCTGTCCTCCGGTATTCCGGCAGTTTTTGCATATGCCAGTCCCGCAATATCAGACAGGCTGTCCCTTGCCCCCGTATAATACTCTGTCAATTCCAGAAAGGTCTGTTCCCCTTCTCCGACGATTATGCCGTCCAGCCAGGGATGTTCCTTAAGGCATTGTACAAAATCATATGCCACTTCCGGGCCTCCCAGCCAGATTTTGGCCTCAGGCTGAACCTTTCTTAATTCAGCCGTGACTCTCATGATCATGCCGATATTCCAGATATAACAGGAGAATGCCACCACCTCCGCCTTCTCCCTGTATATCCGCTGCAGAATATCCTCTTCCTGATGGTTTATGGTCAGCTCGAGCACATGAATCAGATGAGCATATTTATCTGCATAAGCTCTAAGACTGTGAACCGCCAGGTTGGAATGTATATATTTTGCATTGACTGCAACCAATAATATCTTCATTACAATTTGTATTCCTTCCAAATGTGCCGTATATGAACGAAACTAATCTGCCGAGCTCTCCTCACCCCGTTCGCCGGAAAAGTGTGGAGCCCTTTGAAATCCCGTATAAAAAAATACCGGCATGCAGTACGATTGCACCATTCATTGTATATCAGTATAGCATAAATTACATTGGACCGGTACTTGAAAACCTGCTGTTTAAACCGCAGTTTAGAAAAATTTAAGAAACCTGTACCAATTGATATTTTGCCCCCGGATTATGTTGGATAAAGACTTAAATCCTGTGGGACTCTATATCTGAGGTGCCTTTGCCCATATGGACAGATGAGCCGTGATGTGTTATATTGAAATTTGTTAACCAGAGCTTCTCTGGAAATTGACGGCTGACATCGTCAGACAATAATAAAAATATGTACTTTAGCGAGAAATATTTAACACATGATTATGATACCCGGATTCCGGTATCTTTGGAGGAATGTAACTAATATGCTGACCTTTGAACTGATTACCGCTGATAATATTATGAAGACAGCGGAGTATTTCAAATATAAAGTAAGCCGCACCAGCGACTATACGGTTGGAGCCATGTATATGTGGCGTAATTTTTATGAGACCAGCTACGCAATTAAGAATGATATGCTCTATTACAGAGTTAATTTTATTGACCATACCGCTTTTACCATACCCGTAGGCGGAGGCTCCTTAGATCAGGCCGTGAACGAATTAAAGGAATATTGCAAAGCGAACGGCCTGCCCCTTTGGTTCTGCACCATTCCGGAGGAAGCGCTTCCTCTGCTGTCCGATCACTATCACGGGAATACCCCCTGCGAACCCAACCGGGACTGGGCCGATTATCTGTATATGGCACAAGACCTGGCCGGAATGGCGGGCAGAAGATTCAGCGGTCAGAGAAATCACATCAATAAATTTAAAAAACTATTCCCCGATTACTCCTATCAGCCCATTACCACGGATAATCTTCCCCGTATCCTTGATTTTCTGAAGGATTTTCAAGTGAATTATTCCAAGGAAGAGTCTTTGGCTAAGGAGGAGGTCCTGCGGGCCATGGAGCTGGTCAGCCTGTTTGACAAATTCAAGCAGCTGGGCGGCTTTATCGAGGTGGACGGCAGCATAGTAGCCATGGCTGTGGGGGAGGTAGTGGGTGACACCCTTTACTGCCATATCGAGAAAGCCAAAAGAGAGTATGAGGGCTCCTACCAGATGATAGTAAAAGAATTCTCCAATGATATCTGTACCCGTTTTAAAATTCAGTATATTAACCGCGAGGATGATGTGGGAGACCAGGGTCTGCGTACCTCGAAGCTATCCTATCATCCGATAAAGCTGCTCGATAAGTACTGTGTTCTTGTCCCAATTGAAGAAATGTCATTACAAGCCTGACAGAGGCCCTGTCTGACGGATTATCCGGCGGTTATCCCGTTAAAAGATCTTATATCTCGGCTTTTCTTCCTTCAGCAGGATAAATCTCAAAAAATCATCCGATACAATCGCAATGACGGACAGGAAAAACCAGATATTTGTATACAGCAGGCAGATCTGCCCCATCAGATTATACGGGTACGCCGAATAATCCCATACATCCAGCTTTAACCATACATTGACGATGAGCCCCACGATAAATTCCACCACGGTAACGATGATTGCGGATATGAGCATCTGGCTGACCAGGGCCATCTCCCAGGTATAGATTTCATTCAATAATCCGATCAGGACGAAGCTGATGCCTCCGGCCACCAGCATGGAGATATGGGAGAAGCCCCGAAACATAATCTCTACCGCTCCGTACCCGAAGCCGCCTACCAGGAATAAAAACAAATATTTCAAAAAGTTATTTCTTGCCATCAGCATAGGAACACCTCATATATTCTTTATAGGATAAGCTGTCTAAGCTTGCGAAAACCGGTTCGGTATTATAAGATACCCAGCCAGTTTTATTATCATACAATATAATATACTCAGTTTGATAAAAAAATGCCTTTTTCTCCATGAAAAAAAGGACAGTTATGGGACTGTCCTTTTTTCCGGAGAAGGTATTTTTGTTACTTATGGGGGTGTAGCAAAAACTATATAATGTATTGGGGTTTACGTTTATTAGTATAACACGCTTATGGAGATAAGTGTGCACAAACATTACAAAATTTATAATTAATTTCCGTCATATTGCACAATTCGACTTATGCTGATTTCTGTTCAAAGAGAATTTCGAATTCCTCTCTGGTAATCCGTTCCTTCTCTATAAGAAGCTGCGCACAGGCTTCCAGTACATCGCGGTATTCTGTCAGAATACGCTTTGCTTCCTGATAGCAGTCATCTATGATCGCCTTTACTTCATCATCGATCCGGTTTGCCACATTCTCACTGTAGCTTCTGGTATGGGCCAGATCCCTTCCGATGAACACCTCATCATCATCATTCTCATAGTTCACCATACCGATAGAATCGGAGAAGCCGTAGCGTGTGATCATGGCTCTCGCCGTCTTGGTAGCCACCTTGATGTCCTGGGAGGCCCCGGTGGTGATATCGTCAAAGATCAGCTCTTCCGCTGCTCTTCCGCCAAGATCCACGATGATTTCCTGTTTCATTCTGCCCTTGGTGTGGAACATCTCATCCTTCTCCGGCAGCGGCATGGTAAAGCCTGCTGCTCCGTTTCCGGTAGGAATGATGGAGATGGTATATACCGGACCTACATCCGGCAGCTTATGGAACAGGATCGCATGGCCTGCCTCATGATATGCCGTGATCCGTTTTTCCTTATCCGTGATGACCTTGCTTTTCTTCTCAGTTCCGATCCCCACCTTAATAAAGGCCTTCTTAATATCTTCCGCATTAACGAAGCTGCGGTTCTCCCTGGCCGCACCGATGGCTGCTTCATTGAGCAGATTCTCAAGATCTGCTCCGGTAAAGCCGGCTGTGGTCTGAGCGACCTGCTTTAAATCCACATCATCACCCAGAGGCTTACCCTTGGCATGCACCTGAAGAATCTCTTCTCTGCCCTTGACATCGGGCCGTCCCACCGCGACCTTACGGTCAAAACGGCCGGGGCGGAGAATTGCGGGATCCAGGATATCCACACGGTTCGTGGCTGCCATTACGATGATGCCCTCATTCACACCGAAGCCGTCCATCTCTACCAGCAGCTGGTTCAGCGTCTGTTCTCTTTCATCATGTCCGCCGCCCATACCGGTCCCTCTGCGTCTTGCCACGGCATCGATCTCATCGATGAATACGATACATGGGGAATTCTTCTTTGCCTCTTCAAACAGGTCCCTTACTCTGGAGGCGCCGACACCGACGAACATCTCCACAAAATCGGAACCGGAGATTGAGAAAAAGGGTACTCCGGCTTCTCCTGCCACCGCTTTGCCAAGCAAGGTCTTTCCGGTTCCCGGAGGTCCTACCAGGAGCACACCCTTGGGAATTCTTGCACCTACCTGTATATACTTCTTCGGAGACTTTAAAAAGTCTACGATTTCCTTCAGTTCATCCTTTTCCTCATCAAGACCGGCCACATTCTTAAAGGTCGTGGTCTTATTTTCCTCCGTGGTCATCTTAGCACGGCTTTTACCGAAGTTCATTACCTTATTATTACCTCCCCCCACACTTGCTTGATTCGAAAGAAAGGAAAATAATATAATCACTACGATAAATACCAGAATATAAGGCAATACCGAGGTTAAGAACCAATTTTCCTTCGGTACGTCATTAAAGACTAACTCAATATCGGTATTGATTACCATATCCTTGATCGAGTTAACATCGGGTATCGCGAATGCTTTACTGGAATCGTCGGCCAAATTAACCGTAACGATACCGGTAGGCACTTCTTTATTCTGATCAATCTCGATGGATTTAACCTGACCCTTCTCCACATCACTTACAAACTGTTGATAAGTATATTTCTCCGATCTATTAAAATCAAAACTATTCGATAACCCTATGGCTATAATTACTATCAGCAGTATAATGACATAGAAGCCATATCCCTTCATCTGTTTTCTCACTGAACAACCTCCTTGTTATGGATATTTGCATAATCTGATAAACTTGTATATTTATAATACTTTGATCCGGTTTCCTATGGCGCTTCCCTTACGACTCTACCACCCCGACAAAGGGAAGATTCCTATAATACTGGTCGTAGTCAAGACCGTAACCCACCACAAATTCATCCGGTATAACAAAACCGACATACTTGACATCTACATTGGTAACTCTTCGGTCCGGTTTATCTAAAAGAGTGCAGATGGACAGACTCTCAGGCGCTCTGGCCAGGAGTAATTCCTTAAGATATGCCAGTGTATTGCCGGAATCGATAATATCCTCCAGAATTAATACATCCTTCCCCTGGACGGACTCATCCAGATCCTTTAAGATACGGACTCTGCCAGAGCTTACCGTCTCACTTCCGTAGCTTGATACGGACATGAAATCTATGGTCACAGGGATGGTAAGTCTCTTCGCCAGCTCACAGGTAAAAAATACACTGCCCTTCAGGATACAGATCAGATGGATCGTTCTGCCCTCATATTCTTTACTGATCTGTTCCGCCAGCTCCTTAATCCTCTTATTTACCTGTTCCTCCGATATCATTACTCTTACGTTGCCTGTCATTCTTCTTTTCCTCCAAATCCAGCAAATTCATCAAAAGTATATTCTTCGTGGTTGGCTCCACTTTATATTTTTCACTCATGCGTTCCCCGGCTCCCGGGATCCACACTACATGACTACCGTCGGTGATTAAAATCTGACTGTCCCGAAGCTCCTGCGGTATCTTCTGATCAATAAAGTAATCCTTCAGCCTTTTACTTCCGCCCGATTCGTTGATCTGAATGTAATCGCCTTCTTTTCGGCTTCTGATTTCAACAGCATTCTCTATTTTATCATAATCAATCCACTTCATACAACTACTTTTCGGGATTGGTTCGATTTTTTCATAATTTATTAATTTTGTTTCTAAAATCTTATGAATCTGCGGAATTACCGTATGTCCCGGGATCTTGACGGGGATTGGCTCCATCTGCGGCCGGGCTGCCTTGGTATTCCCTTCCCCGGCAGGATACAGCTTTATGTCCCCATAACCGCGTTCCGCTGTTATATTATATGGCAGATGCAGTCTCTTTCCCACCTGCTTACCTGTCAATCCAATAATTGCTTCCACATGCTTCGTCTCAAGATCCTTCCGGCTGTCCGCCAGCTTTTCCAATGCCAGGCGTACAAGCCCCTGCTGAAGAATCTCCGGCGCTTTTAAAAAACCGTCCGCATTGATTGAATATCCTTTTTTCTCCCTTCTGACTAATTTATGAAACAAAAGGGCCACTTGTGAATCTATATATTCCGCAGCCTGAGAAAGCTTTAAGGCCGCTTCGTTAATATTGCCGACCGCACCGGAATTGATCTCCTCCGCTGCAAACTTTAGAATCCGGCTGCGGATCTTATTCCGGGTATAATCCTCCGTAAGATTGGAAGAATCCGTACGATAAGCAATGTCTTCCCGCTCCAGCAATTCTTCGATTTCCTTCCGTTCCAGGCACAGCAGGGGACGGATCAAGAGAATCTCACCAAAAGCTTCTAGGATGCTCCGTTTGGGACTGATTCCGGATAACCCTTTCAGTCCGGTGCCCCGGAACAGGTTGAATAATACGGTCTCCGCATTATCATTCTTATTATGGGCTACTGCTATCTTATTACACTTTTGTCTGCTGCAGATCTCAAGAAATGCCTCGTAACGCACCTTGCGTCCGGCTTCCTCCTCCGACAGCCCCTGTTCCGCTGCCAGCTGCCTGACATTAACACCGTATCGGTAGAATTCGACCCCCCATCGGTTACACAGCTGCTCCACATACTGCTCATCCCGGTCAGCTTCTTCTCCCCGGATTCCATGGTTGACATGAACGGCAATCAAAGCGGCTTCCTTATCCCGGCAAAGCCTTCGAAGAGCATGTAAAAGGCAGACAGAATCAGCACCACCGGATACTCCGACAACAATTCTGTCTCCTGGTTCAATCATTTTGTTTGCAGTTATATATTCTGATATTTTATCAAGCATATTTATCCTATCCGTATCATTTGCCGCAGGGGAGGTCACAACTTCATCCTGCAGGAGAACTCCCTGCATACTCAAAATCATAATCCTTTTATATCTATATTTCAATGCAATTTTATACTTACTTCTTTATTTTAACCATATTCCTGCAGTTATTACCGTCATATCATCTCTCGGAACATATTTCGTCTGGGAAAGAGCCTTGTCGATGATCCGGTTTGCAATCTCCTGGGGATTATTGCTCTTAATTCCCATAATCAGCTGCTCCATGAAGGCTTCTTTATTCACCTCATCAATGGAGTCCAGAACACCGTCGGTGACCATGATTATGATATCTCCCTCATACAGCTTCTTGGTGACCGTATCATAATCCACATTCCCGAACATCCCAATGGGCAGAGTGGTGGAGCTGATGGTCTCTACCCAGTGGTCCCGCTTGATGAAAGTAGCCGCAGCACCGATTTTGATGAATTCACAGATCCCCGTGAACAGGTTGATGATCCCCATATCGATGGTGGAGAAGGTCTGCTTATCGGATTGCAGTACAAGACTGGAATTAATCAGTTTAATTGCAGTCTCCGCTTTAAATCCTGCTTCTATCATCTGCTCCAGGAGAGACATAACCGTCTCGCTTTCCTCACCGGCATCCTTGCCCGTTCCCATTCCGTCGGAAAGCGCAACCATGAATTCACCGGATTCCAGCTTCAAAATCGAGAAATTATCCCCCGATACATTCTCCTTCATAGCCCGCGCCACACCGGTGAGCATCTTAAACTTCGTATCTGCCAGAAATGCAAAGGTTTCAAAATCCTTTGTAATTACATTCCTGGAAGCTTCCGAGGCCTTCATCTTCACCCCAAGCGCATCGGATATGATGGCTGCGGCCTCTTTCACAGTAACACAATGGTTGCCGTGGGTCGCCGCACTCAGATAGATTTCCTTTCTCATATCACCATGTTCAAATATGGTGATATCCTTGGCGATAATATGCTCCGAGCGCAATCTGCGCATGACCTTTTCTTCTTCGGAGCGGAGTCCTCTGGCTGTATCATAGATATCTCCTGTGATGTCCTGAATCACTGTGGACACCTCCTTAAGCTGTTCCGCAACCACCTCCCTGCTTTCAGAAATCCGGTTATGCCATATATGATTTAACTTTGCAATCTCAAAACCCCGGTTTGTCTCCCGGATGAATTCGTCGATGCTGATGCATTCCTCAAGAAAATCCTGGGGGATATCCTCCTTGCGAAGGACTCCCTTCTTCTCCGCTACTTCGAACATGGCTGCCGCCGCCTGATACGTATTTTGAAATCTCTGCTCCCAGCACCCGCTGCAGTTATCGCAATTCCTGCATAATTTCTCGGAGATATCCTCGAAGATCTGATTAACCTCCATCTGCTTTAGCTTTGACTGCTTTTCGGAGATCGTGTCCAGGGTCTTTGACAGCTTTAAAAAGGAATCGGAGAAGATTTTCATTCTGGCATTGGCTATCTTCTTCAGATTCTGGGTGGCAAGCTGCTCCTGTCTGCCGGTTCCTCCCGCTGCGTCCATCCGGAAGATGACACTTCCGGGAAGAAGCAGGAAGACAAGCACTGCCGAGGTTACCGCTCCTATCTGGGTCAGGGACAGCTCCATATCTTTATTCACATAGCCTAAGAGGGCTGCCGTAATCATATAGGTGAAAGCCAGCGGGAATCTCCCCATCTCCCGAAAAACCGCCGGTAATATTCCCATAATCGTATACATGCCCACGTCGGCAATGGGCGCACCGCGAAGGCACAGCGCAAAGCCGCAGACCGCGCCTGTTATTGCCCCCTGGCCGACTCCGTACCGGTAGGTAAAGTATAATATGATAAAATAAACCGCCGTCTCCAGAGGAGCCACATATTTATTATCAAGGACCGGCATGGCATAGATGGCCACCGCAACAATCGCCGCTACACTGACCATCTGCTCATTCGTCAGCCGGTATCCCTTGGTGGTATTTATAACGAAGTCAATGCCGTTCCGGAACATCCCGGCAGATACAATCGCTATGACCGCCTCCAGGACAGCCAGGGTAACATGCTCTGAGAATTTACCTCCTGCCGATATCTCCATTAAAGAAAAGATGCAAAGGATCACTGCCGGTAAAAAAAGCAATAACGATTTTGGAAACTCCCTTTTCTTATATAACGGAGATTCCACCAAAATCAACGTTGCAATCATGGTTAATGCATATTTTATTATCTGTGACGGTTCCATGGCCGTGGCTATTCCCAAAAAGGCTACGGTAAATGCGAAGCCCTTACCGGTATTGCATAACACGGCCGCCGTAAAATATCCGATTGCCAGAGGATTCATCCCGGTAAATACCGCCCTGGATATCACAAATCCAAACAAATGAATCAACAAAGTTCTTCTACTAATACTTTTCATACGAGTCCCCCATACCTTTCATAACCTGCAGAATAAGGCTGCAGGCGCAAATTTAGCGAATTCTGTGCTGTGCGTCTATTATAGGTAGGGTAAATTGAAATCTTTGTCAAAACATATCCTGATCCGATAAAAACTTTCTGACAATTCCTCCGTTAAAAAGTCGATAATCACGAATTAAGGGGGTTAAGTCCGTTTAAGAACATAATTCAGCTAAGGACGGTTTCTCCTTCTCAGTACATTATTACATAAAAAAAGAGCCGTTATCAACGACCCCTTAC
>JAFADH010000364.1 GCA_023424995.1 Bacillota bacterium
CCCTGATTATCGGCGGCGGTATGGCTTATACCTTTATGAAGGCATTGGGCGAAGAGGTGGGCAATTCCCTGTTGGAGCCCGATTATATCGATTATGCCAATAAGATGCTTGAGAAAGCGGAGAAGAACAATGTTAAGCTCTTAATCCCTGTAGATACTGTAGTTGCTCAGGAATTCTCCAATGAAGTACCCTTTAAGACAGTGAACCGCGGTGAGATCGAAGCGGGCTGGCAGGGTCTTGATATCGGAGAGAAGACACGCGAGCTTTATGCGGATGCAATCAAGGGTGCTAAGACTGTAATCTGGAACGGACCCATGGGCGTATTCGAGCTTTCCAACTTCGCAGCAGGTACCATCGCCATCGCCAAGGTATTATCCGAGATCGATGCGACTACGATTATCGGCGGCGGTGACTCGGCGGCTGCTGTTAATATCCTTGGTTTCGGTGATAAGATGACGCACATCTCCACCGGCGGCGGAGCTTCCCTTGAATTCCTTGAGGGCAAAGAGCTTCCGGGTGTGGCAGCAGCGAACGACAAATAAGATTATGGCTATACCGGCTGAGACAATATTACTTACGGCATGTGTAATATATGAAAGATATTTTGTCTTATCCGCTTTAATTTCATAAGAATCATATCCTCAGCAGGCTTTTCCGGTATACCGTACGGTATATGACCGGACAGATATGGAAGGCAGATATAGAAGGACAGGTTTTCATAGGCGATATTCACAAAACGCAGGTGTAGCAGGACTACATCGCGGCTTTCTGAATATCGCCTACGATAATTCAGCACCGTTTGGAAACCATAGACAAGCTTGCGGCTCCGGTTGGCTTACTGCCCGGTTAGTTTACTGCCGGTTAGTTTACTGCCGGTTAGTTTACTGCCCGGTTAGTTTATTGCCCGGTTAGCTTATTGCCCGGTTAGTTTACTGCTGGTTAGTTTACTGCCCGGTCAGCTTATTGCCGGTTGGCTTACTGCCTGGTTAGTTTACTGTTCGGTTAGTCTGTTACCTGGCTATTGAAAGAACTATGTACCGGGTTGATTTTTAGAGAAAAGCTTGCTACAATCAAATGAGGCATAATTTATGCGAAGCAGTGACGTTTTATGACAATGCAGGTCCAATATAACCAACTCTCTTTAATAAAATAATTAGAACCACATGGAGGTAATAAGATGCGTAGAAAAATTATAGCAGGCAACTGGAAGATGAATAAGACCCCCGAACAGGCCGTTGCCCTGATTGAAGAATTAAAGCCTTTGGTAGTAACAAACGATGCCGACGTGGTATTCTGCGTACCGGCAGTTTCTTTAATAACAGCAATAGAAGCAGCCAAGGGGACCAATATAGAGATTGGCGCCCAGAATATGCATTATGAGGAGAGCGGAGCATATACCGGAGAGATCTCTCCCAATATGTTGACCAGCATCGGTGTGAAGTATGTAATTATCGGACATTCTGAGAGAAGAGAATACTTTGCGGAGACGGATGAGACAGTGAACAAAAAAGTTTTAAAGGCCTTCGAACACGGACTTACACCCATCATCTGCTGCGGAGAATCCTTAAAGCAGAGAGAGCAGAGCATCACCATCGACTGGATCCGCCAGCAGATCAAAATCGCTTTCCTGGAAGTAACAGCCGATCAGGCTAAGACCGCAGTGATTGCATATGAGCCCATCTGGGCAATCGGAACCGGCAAGGTTGCTACTACGGAGCAGGCGGAAGAGGTATGCAGAGCAATCCGTGAATGCATTGCAGAGATCTATGATGAGGCAACCGCAAGTGCGATCCGTATCCAGTACGGCGGCAGTGTAACAGCAGCAAGTGCGGCTGAGTTATTCGCACAGGCTGATATTGACGGCGGGCTGGTTGGCGGAGCTTCTTTAAAAGCCGACTTCGGAAAGATTGTAAATTATAAATAATGTTAACCGTATGGAACGGCTGAATGGAGGAATTAGTATGAGCAAGAAGCCTACAGTTTTAATGATACTAGATGGTTTTGGTTTAAATGATATAACAGAAGGCAACGCTGTCGCAGCGGCTAAGAAGCCGAATATTGACCGACTGATGGCTGAGTATCCTTTTGTAAAGGGTTACGCAAGCGGTATGGCAGTGGGTCTTCCGGACGGGCAGATGGGTAATTCTGAGGTTGGCCACATCAATATGGGTGCAGGAAGAATTGTCTATCAGGAATTGACCAGGATCACGAAGGAAATCCAGGACGGAATCTTCTTTGAGAATCCCGCATTGTTAGCTGCTATCGATAATTGTAAGAAGAACGGTTCTGACCTTCATCTGTACGGCTTGCTTTCCGATGGCGGAGTTCACAGCCATAATACGCACCTGTATGCTATTCTGGAACTGGCTAAGAAGGAGGGGCTTAAGAACGTATATGTCCATGCCTTCCTGGACGGAAGAGATACCCCTCCTGCTTCCGGCAAGGGCTTTGTGGAAGCACTTTGGGAACAGATGCAGAATATCGGAGTCGGCAAGATAGCGACTGTCATGGGACGTTATTACGTAATGGATCGTGACAACCGCTGGGACCGTGTTGAGAAAGCATACCGCGCTATGGCATACGGAGAAGGAGAAACTGCGGCAAGTGGTCCTGAAGCGGTTCAGAATTCCTACGATGCCGGAAAGAATGATGAGTTCGTATTACCTACTGTTGTCATAGAGAACGGCAAACCGGTAGCAACCATCAAGGATAATGACTCCGTCATCTTCTATAATTTCAGACCGGACAGGGCAAGAGAGATTACCAGGGCGTTCTGTGATGAGGAATTCACCGGATTCGACCGTGGCCGGAGGATCAAAACAACTTATATCTGCTTCTCTGAGTATGATATAACAATTCCCAACAAACAGGTTGCTTTCCACAAGATATCCGTAGATAATACGTTCGGACAGTTCCTGGCAGCTCATCATATGACACAGCTGCGCCTGGCCGAGACGGAGAAATATGCGCATGTGACCTTCTTCTTTAATGCAGGCGTGGAAGTACCCAACGAGGGTGAAGACCGTATTCTGGTGAATTCCCCGAAGGTTCCTACCTATGATATGCAGCCGGAAATGAGCGCCTATGAGGTAGCCGATAATCTGGTTAAGGCTATTAAATCCAGCAAATACGATGTGATCATTGTAAACTTTGCCAATCCCGACATGGTTGGGCATACCGGAATTGAAAGCGCGGCAATCAAAGCGATTGAGGCCATAGATGATTGTGTCGGAAGGGCAGTGGATGCATTATTGTCCGTGGACGGGCAGATGTTTATCTGTGCGGACCATGGTAATGCCGAACAGCTGATCGATTATGAGACACGGGAACCCTTCACGGCCCACACAACGAATCCGGTTCCTTTCGTTCTGGTTAATTACGATAAGGAATACACCCTGGCTGAGGGCGGCTGCCTGGCAGATATCATACCCACCCTGATCGATATGATGGGTATGGAGAAATATAAGGAGATGACAGGCAGATCCCTTCTGGTCAAAAAATAAGTTGATATTATTCTGATAGTATGTTAAAATAGTCTTTAGTTCTGTAGGAGGTGTAGACAAGTTGTCAGTATTAAAGGTTATCGTACAAATTATATATGTGTTGATATGTATCGCATTAGCATTCGTAGTGTTGAAGCAGGAAGGTCAGTCGGCCGGTTTCTCCGGTGCACTCACAGGTTCCACGGAGACCTATTGGTCTAAGAATAGAGGACGCTCCGCAGAAGGAACCATGGAACGGCTTACGAAGTATTTGGCAGGAGCATTCATTGCTCTCTCCGTAATTCTGAATCTTAATATCTGGTAAGGACCATTCAAAGACACTCTGATGATTTCAGGGTGTTTTTTTTGCTTTTCCTAGTTAAAACATGAAATATATGGTATACTAATTACTGACTATACTCAAACAGCGTGGAAAGATGGTGATATTATTGAAGGATAAGGATATGTTGGAAGATAAGAAAGTAATGCTTGAGGAGTTCTTCACAAGCAAGGAATATAAGCCCATGAAATTTAAGGAGCTGGCAGGGCTGCTGCAGGTCCCGAGAGGCTCCAAGAATGAGCTGAAGCTGATCCTGGACCGGCTTCAGACGGCGGGAACCATTATTGTGGATCCCCAGGGACGCTATCGTGTTCCGGGGGATGATATCAAGGTCGGGACCTTCTCCGGGACACAGAGAGGCTTCGGGTTCGTGGTGATGGAAGGAGAGGAAGAAGATATCTTCATACCGGGCGAAGCCACCAAAGGAGCGCTTCACGGCGACCGGGTAGCTGTTATGATCAAGGAGGAACAGACCGGCAGAAGAAAAGAAGGCGTTATTGTCAATATTCTTGAACGCGGCAGGAGCGAGCTTGTGGGAACCTTTGAAAAAAGCAAGAATTTTGGCTTTGTGATACCGGATAACCAGAAATTCGGCAAGGATATCTTCATTCCCAAGGAGTTCACCAAGGGTGCGGTATCCGGACATAAGGTGGTGGTCAGAATCACCAATTACGGGGATGAGGCCCAGAACCCGGAGGGAAAGGTACTGGAGATCCTTGGGCATGTGAATGATCCCGGAGTGGATATCATGTCCGTGATCAAAGCCTATGATATACCGGTGGATTTTCCTGAGGAGGTTATGCGCTCTTTGAATCATGTGCCTGAGGAGATCGACCAGAAAGAGACAGCGAACCGTCTGGATATCAGAGAGCTGACCACGGTCACCATTGACGGAGAGGATGCGAAGGATCTGGATGATGCCATAACCCTGTCGAAGGAAGGTGATATATACCATCTGGGAGTTCATATCGCTGATGTAAGCCATTATGTCAGGGAGGGCACGCCGTTAGATAAGGAAGCTTTAAAGCGCGGCACCAGTGTCTATCTGGTAGACCGGGTGATACCCATGCTGCCCCATAAGCTGTCCAATGGGATCTGCTCCTTGAATCCCGGAGTGGACCGCCTGTCCTTAAGCTGCTTTATGGATATCGATGCAAAGGGGAATGTGATCGGTCATAAAATTGCGGAGACCGTCATGCGTTCGGACCGCCGTATGACTTATACCAATGTGGCTAAGATCGTAGACGGAACGGATGAAGAGGTAATGAAGGAGTATGAGGAATATGTACCCTTTTTCCGTCTGATGCAGGAGCTGGCAGAGATACTGCGGGAGAGAAGGCATAAACGGGGCTCCATTAATTTCGATTTCCCGGAGAGTAAGATCATCGTGGATAAGAAGGGGAAACCCCTGGAGATCAAACCCTATGAAAGAAATAAAGCAACTAAGATCATAGAAGAATTCATGTTAATTGCCAATGAGACGGTTGCTGAAGATTTCTTCTGGCAAGAGATCCCCTTTGTATACCGTACCCATGATAATCCGGATGAGGATAAGATCAGGAAGCTGGCGATCTTCATCAATAACTTTGGTTACAGCATAAAGATCGGACAGGAGGAGATTCATCCGAAGGAGCTTCAGAAGCTCTTGATCAAGGTTGAGGATACACCGGAGGAGGCATTGATCAGCAGGCTGACGCTGCGCTCCATGAAGCAGGCAAAATATACGGTTGCCAATACGGGTCACTTTGGTTTGTCCGCCAAGTATTACTGCCATTTTACCTCGCCCATACGCCGTTATCCCGACCTGCAGATACACCGCATCATCAAGGAGAACTTAAACGGTAAGCTGGGTGAGAACAGGATACAGCATTATGGGAAGATATTATTTGAGGTTGCGAACCATTCCAGCAAGACGGAACGCCGGGCAGACGAATCCGAGCGTGAGGTGGAGAAGCTGAAAAAGGTGGAATATATGATGGATCACATCGGAGAAACCTTCGAAGGTGTAATCTCCGGTGTAACCGCCTGGGGAATGTATGTGGAGCTGCCCAATACCATCGAGGGTATGATCCGGGTAGCGGATATGCAGGATGATTATTACATCTATGATGAAGAGCGTTATCAGATGATTGGTGAGCATACCAAAAAAATATATAAACTGGGGCAGACCGTCCAGGTCGAGGTGGCTGGTGCGGATAAGATTCTGCGCACCATTGATTTTGCCCTGGTGTGACATAATCTGCGGGAGATAGGTAAGATGAAGGAAAGTATAAAATTAATTGCCAATAATAAAAAGGCATATTTTGATTATTTTATAGAGGATAAATTTGAAGCGGGCATCGCTCTGCACGGAACGGAAGTAAAGTCACTCCGCATGGGGAAATGCAGCTTAAAGGAATCCTTTCTCCGGATTGAGAGAGGTGAGATGTATATCTACAATATGCATATCAGCCCCTATGAGAAGGGAAATATCTTTAATAAGGATCCCCTCAGGATCCGCAAGCTGCTGATGCACAAATATGAGATCAACAAGATCGGCGGACAATTGGTCCAGAAAGGATATACCCTGGTACCGCTTCAGATCTATTTTAAAGGAAGCCTTGTGAAGGTGGAGGTCGGCTTAGCCAGAGGTAAGAAATTATACGATAAGCGGGAAGACATCGCCAGAAAGGACCAGAGAAGAGAGGCAGAGAAGGATTTCAAGGTAAAAAACCTTTATTAATTCGGAATAAATTACACAGAGGGCACTGTAAATTCGGGGAATATATCATTCTTTCAGATTTGCGGCGCTCTCTTTCATTCTCTCCACATATGACGCCCGTTCGGATAATATAATATAAGGAGTAAACCGGGATAAGAAGGGGATTAGCGTGTCTCCGGAAGAGAGAGAGAAGATATACAGCAATGATTATTTTGATTTGATTATTGAGTATAATGGTGATCCATATATACTGGAAGCATTTAGCGGCTATTTAGTTAACATAATAAATATGTTTCTTGCAATTGCATATGTTCCGGTAAGCATAATTAATGAGGAAAGCATCTCCAGAATGGGTTATGCGGTCTTTCCTAACCTGTTTGGCCTGATCAGCGATACGGCTCTGGAATCCAGCGGGATCTCAAGGCTTAGAAGAATACCGAGTTTTGATCTCAGGGGAAAAGGGGTATTGATCGGTTTTCTTGATTCCGGCATTGATTATACCAATCCCGTCTTTCAATATGCGGATAATACCACTAAGATTGCCCGCCTGTGGGATCAATCAATTAACAGTGATCAGACACCGAACGGTTTTCCTTACGGAACGGAATACACCAGGGAGCAGATCAATGATGCGCTGAAAAGCGAGGATCCTTATCTTATTGTACCCTCCAGAGATGAAGTGGGACACGGTACCATGATTTCAGGAATCGCTGCCGGCAATGAGGTTCCTGAGAGAGGCTTCTACGGAGTGGCACCGGATGCTGAAATCGTGGTGGTTAAATTAAAACAGGCGAAGCAGAATCTTACCTCCTATTTCCGGATACCGGATAATGAACTGGCTTATCAGGAAAATGACCTTATGACCGCATACCAATATCTTATGAATGCAGCCTACGATTTTAATAAACCCATGGTTATCTGTAATGCTGTGGATACCTCACAGTATGCACATGATGGAAGAGGTACCACAAGCAGCTGGCTGTCCCTTCGGGCTAATAATATCGGAATGGCCGTAATCTCTGCGGTGGGAAATGAGGGGAATGCACGCAGGCATTATTCCGGAGTAGTCAATCCATTGAACGGATATGATACGGTTGAGCTGAACGTAGGGCCGGGAGAAGGCGGATTTTCCATGGAACTATGGGGAGCTATGCCGAATCTCTTTACCCTTGATATTACTACACCCACCGGAGAATATATTCCCAGGATAGATATCAAAATATTTGAAACAAGACGGCTCTCCTTTATCTTTGATCCGACGATCATATATATCGATTATACCCTTGTGGAAGCCCAAAGCGGGGACCAGCTGATCTTGCTCCGATTTACGGATCCCAGCCCGGGTATCTGGAAATTCAAGGTTTTCGGCAGAGGAATTGATCCAATGAGGTATAATATATGGCTGCCCATGAATTATTATATCTCACAGGACACCTATTTTATAAGATCGGATCCCTATATAACGCTGTTATCCATATCCTGCGCGCCCACACCGATTGCCGTGACAGCATATAATGATGCTGATGATTCCCTGTACATTAACGCCGGAAGAGGATATACAAGGCTGGATAATGTTAAGCCTGATATTGCCGCACCCGGGGTGAATATATTAGCTCCGGACATAAACCAAGGTTTTGCAGCGGTCTCAGGAACCAGTGCGGCCGCAGCCCATACGGCCGGAGTAGCAGCCATGCTGTTCGAATGGGGTATCGTCAATGGCAGATATCCTGATATGAATACGCAGGATATGAAGGTATTTATGATGAGGGGAGCAAGAAGAGATGTAGACCGCGTCTATCCAAACCGTGACTGGGGCTATGGGATCCTCGATGTATTTAATATATTTGAGAGCCTTAGAACAGGAATATAGCAAATCAGATTATTCATGGAAGGTGTATCATATATGCTGAAGGAAGAGAAATATAAGATAATCAGTGAAGATTATATGGATTTTATCATTAAATATAACGGTGACCCGATCTCGCTGCAGCGGTTTAATCAATACTCCGCTCATATTGTAAATGGCACCTATGCCATAATATACCTTCCGGTGTCACAGATTTCCACCAATTTAGTCACCAGGTACGGTTATTCCGGTATTCCTCATTGCTATAGCCTAAACAGCGAACAAAGCCTGATATCGTCCGGTATCGTGAGGCTTCGCAGATCCACTGCATTAAATCTGCGGGGGAAAGGTACCATCGTAGGAATCATTGACACCGGTATCGATTATACTCATCCTGTGTTTCGAAACAGCGATGGTACCACCAAGATAATCAGTATCTGGGATCAGAGTATCGATAGTGAAGATAAGCATCCTATAGCATATTACCCGGTCTACTATGGGACGGAATATACTGCGGAGCAGATCAACCGGGCACTGCAGGATGAAAATCCGCTGCAGATTGTTCCAAGCACGGATGAGCTTGGGCATGGTACGATGCTTGCAGGCATAGCTGCCGGATCCGAAGATGCAGAGCATAATTTCAGCGGAGTAGTTCCGGAGGCGGATCTGATTGTCGTGAAACTAAAACCGGCAAAGAATAATCTCAGGGATTTTTATTTCATACCGCCTGGTGTCCCCTGCTATCAGGAAAATGACATCATGTGGGCTGTCCAATACATCGTCAATACGGCAAGAACCCTAAGACGTCCGGTAGCTGTGTGTATAGGTTTGGGGACCTCCCAGGGCTCCCATGATAACAATGATGCTTTAAATATGACGGCATCTGTCGTGGGGGATTTCCCCGGGGTCGCTATCACTGTATCGGTAGGCAATGAGGGGATATCCAGAAGGCATGTATACAGTACCATAGAACCTGCAGGATTACCGGTAGCCGTTGAGCTGAACGTAGGAGAAGAGGAGCAGGGATTTACCATGGAGTTCTGGGGAGATCCGCCTGCGACCTATACACTTGATATCTTTTCGCCGGGCGGAGAACGTATTCCCAAGATACTTGAGCGCTTAATCGGTAATCAGGAGATATCCTTATTCTTCGAGAAGACACTGATACATATCGATTATTTTATGGTAGAGTCAGAGACGGGCAAGCAGGTAATCCTGCTGCGTTTTAAAAATCCTTCTCCCGGGCTGTGGAGGTTTCAGATCTACGCCAGGGGTGATCTTCAGGGGGCCTTTCACATCTGGCTGCCTTCGGACGGATTTATTTCAGCCGATACTTTTTTTCAGAATGCCAGCTCAAGTACGACATTGACTTCCCCGGGTAACAGTCTTGTACCAATATCAGTGACAGCATATAATACAATAACGAATACAATCTATCCGAATTCCGGGAGAGGCTTTTCTACCAGCAATATCATTAATCCTGACCTGGCAGCACCGGGAGTCAATCTGCAATGCCCGGACTTAAATCATGGATTCACAGCCATTACGGGTACGGGCGCCGCAGCCGCCCATACGGCGGGTATAGCGGCCATGCTATTGGAGTGGAGCATCATAAACGGCAATCTTCCCGGTATCGATACGGTCGGTATCAAGAAGTTCCTGATCCGCGGCGCAGCAAGAAGCAGTCTGTATAGATATCCGGAGCGAACCTGGGGGTATGGCATGGTTGATATTTATAACAGCTTTGATCTGCTGCGGGCTGATATATTCGGAAAATATTTATAGTATGAGGATGTTCAATTGAAAGAAAAATGAAAGATGAAATAAAAGAAAAATGAAAGATGAAATAAAAGATGAAATGAAAGATGGATTGAAAGATGGATTGAAAGATGGATTGAAAGATGGAATGAAAGATGGAATGAAAGATGGATTGAAAAAAAACGAAAGAATTAAAATTATTGTAAAATGCTAGAAAATGTATATTCTGGAATGAATATTATTATGAATTCACCTTTACACTTCTTGACAAATCTCCGGATTTATTATATGATTAGCATGCGTTTGTGAACCGGATATTACAGATAATCACTGCGGATGTATGCCGAATATATTATACTGTAATCACAATCTTAGATAACGGGGTTGTACTGGTTTCAACGGGGGTTTTGAAGTTGTGGAAGCCATTCGCAGACTAGGACTGCGTCACCAACTTAGAAATAAAATTAAACGCAAACGATAATTACGAATTAGCTGCTGCGTAAGCAGCTTGTCGACCCTGGGCAACTCGCGGCTTAGGACCTCGGCATCAAATTAGCGGGGACCTTTATCTTCAAAGCTTTGAGAAGGTAAAAGATTTATGAAGCTACCGAAACCGAAAGCCTGTCTGTTGGCGTTCGGCGGAGGGAACAGCAGGTAAGACCTGCATAAAAGGCAGACTGTAATGGGAGAAACTGCAATGAATGGGCTTTCGGACAGGGGTTCAACTCCCCTCAGCTCCATAGCGATTTTGAATGGGAAAACCTTGATTTATAAGGCTTTCCCGTTTTTTGTTCTTTAAAATTCTTGTTACACTCTGTTATACTGAAGCGTAGTTCGATTTTACCATGATGGAGGTATCTTCTTCAGTGCTAAAGCAATGACATTTGTACAATGTATGCATATTATTATGGCCGCTAATTTGTTGAATCTTCTTCGGATGTATCCCTGCTTCGAATAGCTTTGAGATAAAAGGTCTTACGAATCTTATGCATTCTACAGCCCTCAATTCCGACTATGTTATATTTTACAGAAGATAGAATATTGTGCAAAAAGGGAAATTATGATATTCCAAATGAAAATTTTAATGATTGTTACATTGAAGTAACAGAGAAATATGATAATCATAAATTGGTAAATCATATACGGGAATTGGTAGAAAAAGCAAATATTGTGTAAAAATGTTTACGAAATAACTTTAGAAAAACCTATTGACATTGACGTTGCGTCAACTTGTATAATATATATGTGGGGGTGGTGTTTTTGGATTTGATTAGAATAAACGATGTCGTTGACAACTTTGGAATATCCAGCA
>JAFADH010000366.1 GCA_023424995.1 Bacillota bacterium
GTGTAAGACTGGCGCATGTCATTTAAGATATTCACCATCGTATTATCATTGCGGGTCAGCTGCTCCTGCTGCTTTTGTTCCACAGCCTCCAGATCCTCATGAATGATCTGCTGGCTTTCGATGCCCTTCTCTATGAATTCGGAGGCTTTCATATCCTGAATGACATAGATTAATGCTTCCATTTTAATGGTCTCATCCCTTGACAGAAAATCAATACATTCCTTCAGTCCCTGCTCCGCCGCAGCTTCTCCGATCAAGAAATTGCCGGTCTGGGCTAAGGAGACAGCCTTCTTGTTATTCGACTTCATATTCTCCAAGGCTTCATACGGCGTCCTTCCCTTGCCCTTCGCTACTTCCTCCGAGGCTTCCGATCCGCCGGAATCCTGGGTTCCTCCTCCCGCACCGCTGCCGCTGCTGAATAATCCGTTCAGGGAATATTCCCCGTCTTCATAATCAATGCCCAGCACCAGGATTAAATCTATCTCATCAATTTCCTTCCTGCTCATATCATGGGTACATCCGCCTAAGAGGCTTAAGGATAGCAGCCCTAACAGCAGGAAACCGTATCTTATCCCTTTGAAAGCTTCATATATCCCGGATAATCCCAGGTATATCGCAGGCTTGTGTAGCATCTTCATCCATCCATCTCCTCGCTGCTTATTGCTGTTTTATACGGTTTTCCGGTACTATTTTCTGCGGCCGCTTCCGGAAATACTTCACCGGAAAGCGGAATATGGTATCCTTATGATTGCTTTCATCAATATCAACAAAGGGTGATATATAAGCGACACCGTAATTATCAAGACTGCAGAGATGAGTCAGCAGTAAAATCAATCCCACGGCAAGGCCGAAGAAGCCTCCCGCAGCCGCCAGAAAAGCGAATAAAAACCGGATCACCCGGATCCCGTTGCTAAGATCCTGGTTCGGCATCATAAATCCCGCAATTCCGGCCAGAGATACGATAACAACCACCAGAGGCGATACGATGTTGGCAGCGACTGCCGACTGCCCTACCACGATACCGCCCAGAATGGACATTGCGGTACCGATTGCTTTCGGCAGTCGCAGTCCCGCCTCGATCAATATTTCAAAGGCAAGAAGAAGTCCGAGAACCTCCGATGCGGAGGAAAACGGGACATTCTGCTTGGCAGCCTGTGTGGATAAGGCCAGCTGGACGGGAAGCATCTGGTTCTGATAAGTGGTAGCGGCAATATAAAAAGCAGGCAGGAACAGGGTAATGGCCATGGCGATATACCGGAGTATCCGCAGGGCTGATCCAATAAAGAAATGATTCGCATAATCGTCCGGTGATTGCAGCAGCATGGGCAATTGACAAGGCAGCAGATAGACGAACGGAATCCCGTCTACAATTATTGCGATCCTTCCGTCGGACAGATTGGCCGATATCCGGTCCGGCCGCTGGGAATACATGATCTGGGGAAATAGGCTCTTCTTATTCTCGATCAGGTATTCTTCTATAAATGCCGGTGTAGAGATATTATCAATGTTGATGGACTGGATGGTCTGCCTTATTTTGTTCACCGTATCCATGTTGACGATATTGCTGATATAGCATAATGCCATATCGGTCTTGGAAAGCTTCCCTGCGCTGAGGCTTTCAATCACCAGATATTCAGAACGGATCCTTCTTCGTATCAAGGCGGTATTCATTCGGATGACCTCGATAAAGGAATCCTTGGCTCCTTTTACAACCCCCTCTTCCGTAGGATCGGAGACAGATCTTTTCTCGAATTTTTTAATATCATATATGATAGCCTTCTTCTCCTGGTCAAAGATAAGAGCCAGATTGCCGCTGAGAACAGCCTTCAGCAGCTGCTCATAATCCCCCTCCTCCTCTGTAAATACATGATAGACTCCTCCGCTTTGCAGATAGTCCATAACCTCACGTTCCGTATTGTACCGGCTTATATACTGATCCAGAGCAAGGGACCTGAAGATGGCTTCATCCACCAGCTGGGCATCGGTCAGCCCGTCGACGCAAAATATGTGAACGGTAATATTATTCTGATTTATCTTAACCGGTCTGACTAATATATCGCTGCTTTTCGAGAACAGCTCCCTGATCACCTGGGAATTAATTATCTGCTCCATAATACCTTCCTTTTCTTCCATTGGAATCTTATTCAAGTTATATTTTCTCAGATAGATCGGTTCTTTATTCATATAAGTGGTAAGAAAGAACCGTAATGGCATAAAACCGCATAAAAAAGCTTCCTGACAAGCAGTGATTGCTGCTGATCAGGAAGCTTTTTATAATATGTACTATTCACCGAAGTAATCTTCCGCCATATCCTTCATATGGACGGGATGCACACGGCCTTTGGCCATCATATGTAGAAATGCTTCTGCTTCACCTTCATCTTCCGTAATGTTCTCGATCAAGCAATAATTTTTCCGATCCTTACCGCCCTCTATGAAACACTCGATACTATAAAGCGCATTCTTAAAGATCAGGCTGTAAACGACTTTCGTTTCTTCATCCTTCAGTATTTTTTTGCAGGTATCCAGCAAGATAACGCCACCTTCCTCATTGTAAATTGAACGACCATATATAAGCAGATTAGAAACTTTCCGGACTAATCTGCTGTACACGAATATTATAACACAAATCTAATATCTGATAAGAGGGGAAACACTGGATTATATATGTAAATATTTGTAATACTGGAAAACATTGGTAAGCGGCTACAGATAGTATCATAACTGCAAACCGCTTACCTATAATATATAGCATTTATACGAATCACCTGCAAGGTTGCATTAGAAGCCCTTCCCTCCATATGCTTCCTATTCCCTGCGTTGCTTCAAGTGCAGCAGCCCCGGCTGCCGCACCATTCACATCATCTGTCTTTGAACGGACAAGTAGCGAATAATGTACTGAACATAGTCGCATGTGACTGTTCATCTATCATTATCATATAGAAGGTATCTATGATTACCTGATCCATCGTACTTAACTGAATATTCCGATAGAATTCAACGGTTTCCAATTCCCCTGTTAAGGCGATCAGCAATCCGTCGCGGTAACAGGGACAAGGTATGGGTTTTATTTCGTATTTCGGGTCACAGTCTGTATAGTAAAAATACAGCTTTGTAAGAATCTGAATGTGCTCCTGCTCATCCCGGTAGGCATGCTGGATAAAATCCTGATGAAGCTTATTCGGGGCATCCTTGAGTAACCTGCAGTAAAACTCGGCAGTGATGGCTTCACCCTCAATAGCTTTGCAGATGAAGCGCAGGATCTCATCAAAGGGCTTTGGGCCCTTGAGCGGGAGACTTGGTATCTGAACATTGTTGCAGAATCTGCTTTCGGTATAGGTAAAACAATTGTTAAAGGGTTGAAATTGAAACATTCCAATACCTTCTTTCAATGTATCATGATCTTCTAATATTATAATATGGGTTTTTTGTAATATTGTTCAGAATTATAGAAAGAATTCATGATTTATGTCATATGGTGAAGGATAATGAGATGATTAGTTGAGGGATAATTTTGGGTTATTGACTAAGGGACGGGAACAGGGGAGGTGACGGAGGGGCGGGGGATCGTTTTTGGAAACGTTGTCTGCGGCCTATTGTGCTAGGAAGAGAAGAGGTTGGGAATAAAAATGGATGTCAGCTTTGGCAGCCGTCCGGGACCGCTTCATATGGGCATCCTTGCCCCAATGAAGCTAACTCCGCCATCCATGGCTCCGTTTCCCTGGGTTATGGGTCATTTTTATTCCCAACCTCTTCTCTTCCAAGTACAATCACGGCCTTGACAAGATGTTTCCCAAAACGATCCCCCGCCCCTCCGTCACCTCCCCTGTTCCCTGGGCTTGGCATGCTTTACTGAAAAATGTTATGGTTTAGTTTGAATTTATTGGATTGATAAATATGCGGAAGGCTTATGCTATATTTATATATGCAGGCATATTCCTGCACATATACCATGAATGCTTCGGCATACCTTACATGAAGGAGCATAGATACTGATTATGATACAACGCAGATCATTGTGTAATGATTAATTGCTATATAAACTAGATAACATAGATAATTTATGAAACATATACTGATTTACACTTTTTATAGTTACATTTATATATGCAGGGATATCCCTGCACATATACCATGAATGCTTCGGCATACCTTACATGCAGGAGCATAGATACTGATTATGATACAGTGCAGATCATCGTGTAATGATTAATTGCTATATAAACAGATACACAGATAATTCATGAAACATATACTGATTCACACTTTTTGTAGTTACATTTATATATGCAGGATATGAGCAGGCATATCCCTGCGCAAATACCATGAATGCTCCCGGCATACTTTACATGCAGGAGCATAGATACTGCTTATGATACAGTGCAGAACATTGTAATGATTAATTGCTATATAAACAGATACAAAGATAATCTATGAAACTATATACTGATTCACACTTTTTATAGTTACATTTATATGTGCAGGCATATCCCTGCACATATACCATGAATGCTCCCGGCATACCTCGCTTATTAAAACATACTTTTATGTGAAGTAAACTAATACGGGTTCCTTATATATTTGATTACATGGCTATAATTAATATCATAAAGTTTATTATAATATAGTACATCATTATAATTAATTGTTGAATGAACAGCCATATACGACTACGTTCAGTAACTTGGATTTTATTATAATGCTTTTAAGTCCTTTTAAGAATAGCATGCCAAGCCCAGGATGCAGGGGTGGTAGTGACCGGGAGCGGTGGTATCCCGTTCG
>JAFADH010000385.1 GCA_023424995.1 Bacillota bacterium
TTGTTTGATAATCTGAATGATGAAAAATTGAGTACCTCGGTTTATGGAAATAATCCGCAATATACTTATGCAGATGTAATTATCGGGCAAATAAGACATATCATGTATAACATTGGCTACCTAAATGGAATTTTGCGCGAATTGGGGTTGCCGGAATCGGATTGGTATGCCTATAATGAGCCGGAAGGTTCATAAACATATTCGCACAGTAGTGAGCGAAGCGCCGTAAATTCCAATTTTAATAATATTAATTTATAAAAGCACGAATATTTTTTCGTGCTTTTGTTTTGCATAAATATTCGATTATTGTATACTGGCAAACCGAGAAATTGGTTTGTCAAACAGTCTGACACAGCGGGCAGGTCAAAGCTACTCGCCGTGTTTTCGGTTATAATTCCATAGCTTGCTTCCGTGAGGCTGCGTCCTGCCGATAAAACTGACCGTATACAGCACAAGAGCAAGCGCAGACAAGACTAAAAATGTTCGGGCTGTCTGAAGCTGCGTCGGGTAAACATGTCTGAGCAAGAACTGAACAAAAGAACAAAAACATACAACATTGTAACATTTTATAAAAAATGGAAAAGCATATAATATGAAATATAGTACCTGTTTATCAGAAAAAGCGCCGTGCATTCCCGATAAAACGATCTCAGTTTCATCCTTTTACTTAAAACCGGGGAAATGGCAGATCAAGACATATTACTACAGCGGAAATTGTGAAAGCTGCAATACCGTTCGTGGATTCTATACCGTGTGATCCTTTATTGCAGGGGTATCTTTTTAAAATATTATAATTTATCGGAGGTGGGGCTATTAAAAACGTTAGAAATGAAAGACGCTATATTACAGCCGGGATATGACTTCAGGATGACAAAGGCAGCTAAAAAATAAATAAGGAGGCAGAAGGATGATCGCCAAAAAAATGACAGCATATACACTGTCGATTTCTCTGATCATCGGAATATGCATGATGAATTATTCCGGCAATAAAGCTTTGGCCGGCACGGCAGAGCATACCGCACACGCTATCGGTGCAGGGGAATCCTTTGATAACAACCCTTTGAAGGGATTTGTTCCGTTTGACTACAGTACGACGACATTTCCGCATAGCCTGGAATGGTTTTATATTCCGGTGAGTGATGTCCAGACCGGTATGAATACCTTTCAATGGTCCGCTCTGGAGAGCAGGCTCAACGCAATTTCGGGGCGGGGCCATCAGGCCGTATTTCGTTTTTATTATGACTATCCGGGATTATCCACCGGTGTTCCGCAGTTTTTGATCGATAGCGGACTTACCATGCGCTATTATAATGAACCGGCGGATTTGGGCGGCGCAGGCTATTCTCCCGATTACTCGAATCAGACATTCCGAACCTCGATGCAGAACTTTATCAGGGCATTCGGCACGAAATATGACGGGGATCCGCGCATCGGGTTTATCACCCTGGGGCTTTTAGGGTTCTGGGGAGAATGGCATACTTGGCCGTATGATGAGGACACCTCCGACGGCAGACCGAACTGGAATATACCTAACACGGTGTATACCGAGGTTTTGACGGCCTTTGATACTTATTTTAATAAGACACAGCTTTGTGTAAGAGAGCCAAAATCAGGGGTGCCCAATGCCGGCGCGGACATCGGATACCATGATGATTCCTTTGGCTATGCAACCTTATCTGCCGCAAACGGAGGGCAGGACTGGAGCTTTGTGCAAAAATTGATCAATCTGAATCAGCAGAACAAATGGAGGACAAATTGCATCGGAGGTGAAATATATCCTCCGGACCAAGCCACGATCTTTTCCGGTACACCGTGGCAGGGCTCGACAAATCAAAGCTGGTCGGCATGCCTGAGTGAAGCGCATCCGACCTGGATGATATGTGACCGTATGAAAAGCTATACCGGAAACACCCTGGCTAACGCAAAAACGGCTGCAAAACAGATGGGCTATGATTTTCGGGTCATCACGGCATATTATGATAATATACCGGCCTCCGCTCCGCTTTATTTAGGAATTGATATTAAGAATATCGGGATCGCACCGTTTTATTATGATCATACTATGTGGCCGGTACAGGTAGGTGTAAAGCAGAACGGCAGCCTGATAAAGAGCTGGACGACGAGCTGGGATCTGAATACAATAGCGGCCGACGGCTCCGTAAAAACCTTCGAGTATACTGCAGCTGCCCCGGCACTGGCAGCCGGTACCTATAATATGTGTATCAGAGTCGTGAATCCTCTGGCAAACGGAAATAAGCTGGGCTTTGCAAATGCGGGACAGAATGCGGACGGATGGTTGGAGCTGGGAAGCTTTACGGTGGGGGGAGCGGTGACACCGACCCCGGCTCCGGGCAGCATAATAATTGATGGGAATGCCTCTGACTGGAGCGGTATTCCGGCCGTCGCAACCGCTGCCGGACAGACCGCAGCAAGCCTTAAGGTGACCAATGACTCAAATTATATATACATTTGCGTACAGGGAAGCAATCTTGGCCCGAATGGCCAGATATACATCAACAGCGACAATAATTCCTCAACCGGTTATGTAGAAGGGATCTGGACCAGTTCCGGCTGTGATTATATGATTGAACTAGGCAGATTATACAGTCATCCCGCCAATAACAGCACCTGGAGCTGGAATGATCTGGGTGCCTCAAATGTAACGGTTTCAAAATAATGGCTCCGTATATGAAGCAAGGATTGCAAGATCCGCGATCAGCAATTTGAGTAATACCTTCCGTATCGGTTTTAAGGATGTTGACAGCGGCTGGAGCACAGTGAGTAGACTTCCGGTCTCCGGAACGCTGTCGGGCTATACCTTAAAATAGGATTCGTTCATACGCTGAATTATGAAAGTTATAAGCAATGAACAGACGGCGGATATTTATTTCGGAAGCAGATTAAATGACCGGGATGATTTCAGCCATCTGATCAGGACGAAATATTGTTCGGAGACGGCCTTCCCTTCGGAGGACGAAGTTGCAAGTTATTGCTGCAATATATCCGGCAGGAATCACACAGATCTAATATGTTTTAAAAATCATTCATTTGACCGAAGTGAAACGGAATATCCTGCAATGAAATGAGTTAGCAAGAGGGCTGACCGGGAAATTATCTCCTGGTTAGCCCTCAGATAAGTTAAAGGAAGATCGATGCGGATGACTGCTTATTTTGATTGCGATACTTGGAAGGAGTTATTCCCAGCGTATTTTTAAAAGCCTTCTGAAAAACAACCGGATCCTTGTAGCCTGACAGAATAGCAACCTCTGTGATGGGAATAGCCTCATCCTTTAAAAGCGTACAAGCACGATTCATTCGAAAGCGCGTGATATAGGCCTGCGGGGATACATTCAGGCGTTCCTTGAAAATGGTTGTTAAATAGCTGCGGTCCAAGCCGATGTAATCCGCAAGGATGCTTACCGTAATGCGGTCCATATAATTGGTCTGGATATAGCCGATTGCCTTTCTGACATATTGGTCCTTGGCGGTATGCGGACCGCCTGAATTATATTGGGGTGCGTTATCAATTAATTCCGCGAGGAAAAGGTTAAGCAGGGACTGGATCCGCAAATCGGTGCTGGGGGCATATTCGCTGTTGACCTTTACCAGCTCCAGCAGACAGTCCCGGATCTGTGAGCTCCCGTTAAAATGAAAGACGGGATTCTCTCCGGTCAGCTGTGCGCGCTGCAGATAATGGAAAGCATTCAGTCCATGAAACCCGACCCAGACATACTCCCATGGATTATATTTACTTGCGGTATAGGTGGAAATGTCCTTTGGGCACAGTAAGAAACCGTCCTTTTCCTTCAAATGATAAATGCTGTCTCTGACCTTTAAGATGCCTTCACCGGATAAAATATAATGGATCACATAGTGCTCACGCATGGCGGGCCCCCAAATATGTCCCGGAGGGCAGGCCGATATTCCGCAGTAGTACATGTAAAGCTCGGGAGAATTGGTATTATCGTTATTATGAAATACTTTCATCGTATCATCGATATAGATTTCCTTCAGAAAGGAATTGATTTCACCGGTCACTTTCCCATCTTCTGTGAATTGCTCAGAAATCCTGGTTTTCATAAACGCCCTTTCCTGCGGCTGCATTATTGAATGAAACTTACTTTTTTACTGCTGTGGTATTAATCCGTAACTGCCGTCAGGTAGAGCTTCGTATCACCAGACCGGTAGGTAGGATAACCTTTCTGGGCAGTAAATTATATCCGTTCAGTCTTGTTAATAAAAGATCGACCGCAACGATACCAAATTCCCGTGTGGGAATTTCAATGGTGGATAACGGAGGATTTGAGTATTTTGATATTTCTATATTTGTCAGTCCCATGACCGCAATTTCATTCGGTACGGAGATGCCTAAGGAATAAAGCCCGCTCATAGCAGCTATAGCCATGAGATCGCTTGCTGCAAAGAAAGCAGTCGGATAATTGCCGCTCTTGCACAGATTGACGACCTTTTCGATACAGATGTCCTCATTCCACATGCAATCGATCACCCATTCGGGACGGACCTGCAGGCCAGCCGCATGCAAAGAGGAATAGTAGCCGCGATATCGCTGGCTTGTTTTAATATTGCCGTTGCTTCCGCTTGCCCCGATATATCCGATATTTTTATGGCCGCGGTCGATCAAATGCTGAACAGCCATTGCCGCAACACGGTAATGGTCATAACCGACATTATCGATATCTTCACGATGTGTGTCGATCCCGACGATGTAGGGGACTTGATTCCGTACAAAATGATAAGCCTCATCACTTAACGCATCCATAAGAAACAAACCGGTGACGGAATTACTGAATGTATTATAGAGAACCTTTTTATCCTCCAGCTCAAAAGCAGTCTTTACAAAGGCTAGTTCATAGCCATGGGCTGTAAGCTGCTCTTCAATGCTGGACAGGATCGACATGAAAAAAGGATCCTTATATTTCTTTTTTGTTATGCTAAGAACGCAGCCAATCTTAATCGGTGTTTTGCTTTGATTTGTATCGAGCGGGACCGAGGTGGCTTTGGCAGGCGCCTTTGCCTTATAATTCAGCTGAGTGATGGCTTGCCAGACACGTGCGCGTGTTTCGTCAGTCATTTTATATTTATTATCGTTGTTAATTACACGTGAAACGGTAGCCACAGAGACACCAGCTAATTTTGCCACTTCTCTTATTGTACTCAAAAAGATTACCTCCTATTTCGTTTTGTTTAGTTATTAATTACGTAATCAACGTATGTTACATTATACAAATTATAATGATTTTTAAATAGTATTGTCAATAAATATTTTAACAAACAGCGGTGAAATTCAAAATAATATTGTAAATTATGTATTTACAATCTCGAAGCCAGATGCTATAATTCCCATATGAGGTTTACTAAACAAACGTAACAAAAGGTAACAAAAATGAAGCTGCATTGCCTTTTTACTATGCGATTTCAATGCTGTATTCATATTAACGTTATCTGAAAAAAGAAAAGCAACATAAAAATTAACATCATTGGGGATGGATTAAGGAGAAGGTATGACGAAAGCAGAATACAACTATCAGGAATGCCTGGAGCATTGCAGATTTGATTATTTGCCGGAGGGTCTGGAGCAATTGTATGAGAGGTATCCGGTGCAGGAGCAGAAGCTCCTTATAGAACGGGAATTTTTGAACAGCTGCTTTGATCGGTTTCGGGCAGATGCAGACAGCATAGGGCAGCTTATGGAAGCTGTTGCGGCGGTGGAGGAGGATCCGGTCCTATTCCGTTTCTCGCAATTTCTGGTATGGGATATGTGTTCCGCAGGAAACCGCTTCGATGGGGGAAGTTATAGGAATATGACTCCGGCCTGTATGAAGGCGCAGAGTGAATTATACTCTTTCCTCCTGCTTTTGGCCTGTGTAGAACCGTCGGTGGAACAGCTGCGTGAGCGGGGCGTGCCGGAAAAGGACTATATGGAGATACCCTATGGTCCGATGAAGGTCCAATTTGAGAAGCTGGCGAGAGGGGATAAGAGAGTGAGTGACTTCCCCTGGGACAGGAATTTTTATACCTGTTCGATATTTTTGCTGGACCGTTTTTTGTTTATTCCCTGCCGCTTTGGTGATTCGCTGACCATGTACCGAAGCAACGTAACAAAGAAAGCCAGAGCGCTGCGGCATGCCGGGGAGGAATTCCGCAGAGACGGACAGATCAACGGAGTCAATGGAATCTTTGATAAGGAGGGAGCCTTTGTAACCGTATGGAAGGAGTCGGAGGGGAGTATAAGCGCTAATCCGGTGAATCCCGTGGGATTTGTTGAAAGGGAGACGGTTACCTTATCCAAAAGCGAATGGGAGAAGGTGCTTTGTCCGGGAAATACGCTGTTGGCTGTCCATGTTCCTTCCGGTGAAGGGTATAATCCTGGAAGGCTCCATAATTCAATGTGCCTGGCACTTGAATTTTTTGACCGGTATTTTCCTGAATTAGTTATTAAGGGCTTTTGGAGTGAAAGCTGGCTTTATGATCCGGGATTATCGCTGGTTCTGGAGGAAGAAAGCAGCAATATCATTAAGGTGCAAAGACGGATGTACCGTTATCCCATCCGCGCGGGAGACGGTATGCTGCGTTATGAGGTTTTTGGAGACCGGAAGGCTGATCCTGAGAAGCTTGAACTGAAAACCTCCCTGCAAAAGGCGGCTGCGGCCTATATGAGAACCGGCGCCCGGTTTCATACCACGAGCATGCTGGTATTGCGGGAGGAAGCAGGCTGTACCGACCGGTATCCGTATATAACACAGGAGGATCTGATTGCATTTTATAAAATAGCAGACAGTCATTTGTAAGAAGCAGTATCTAAGAACAAAGGTGTTTCGATAGAAGCTTGTGCCTGCGTGGTACGCGGTATCAACGAATACCAAGTCAGATATGTTTATTATTTTGAACTATTATAAATCGGAACAACGGGAGGAAGCAAATTGAAACTGGCATTAATGGGAGCAGGTCAAAGAGGCATGGTATATGCCGAATATGCCTGTGGGACAAAAGGGGCGGAGATCGCGGCGGTGGTGGAACCCCATGAAAAACGAAGGAAAGCTGCTGCAAAGAAGCTTGCCGTCGAGGAAAAGTATTGCTTTGACAATGCGGAGGAATTCTTTCATAAGGGCAGGATAGCGGACGCGCTTATTATAGCGAGCATGGACCGGGACCACTACAGGCAGACAATGGCTGCCATGGAGCTTGGCTATGACATTCTGCTGGAGAAGCCGATTTCTCCGGAGCCGAAGGAATGCGCTGCTATTCAGGACAGAGCGGATGAGCTTGGAAGAAGGATCGTTGTAT
>JAFADH010000390.1 GCA_023424995.1 Bacillota bacterium
TTCGAAATCCTCAGATAATCATTATCAGTGATGAGGTGGGGAATGGGATTGTTCCCATGGACGCCTTTGAGAGGGAATACAGGGAGCGTCTGGGGAGAATTCTGTGTGATCTGGCAGAAAAGGCGGAAAGGGTGGAACGGATTCTATGCGGGATCGGACAGAGAATCAAATAATGCTGATACTCATACGTCACGGAGAGACGCCGTCCAATGCTTCCGGACGATATCTGGGGCGGACGGAGGAGGATTTGTCGGCGGCCGGGATGGAAAAGCTTAAAAAGGATATAACGGCAGGCAGGTATCCCGGGGCGGATATGGTGCTGTCCAGTCCAATGAAGCGCTGCAGACAGACCGCGGACCTTATCTATGGCTGTAAGAAGCCCATTCTCGTTGAGGAATGGCGCGAGATGGATTTCGGCCGCTTTGAAGGAAAGAATTATCAGGAGCTGAACGGGGATGTGCAGTACCAGGCCTGGATAGACAGTAACGGAAGGCTGCCTTTTCCGGAGGGAGAGAGCAGGGAGGAGTTCACGGAAAGATGCTGCCGGGGATTGCAAAGGGGATTGGAAAAGTTGGTTATACAAATACCGGTAAAAGAAGATGATACAGAGAAACATCAAGTGAAGGAAGAAGCTGCAAAAGGAGACCGGACAAAGGAAAATCACAGGAAGGATGAACCGCAGCAGGCAGAAAACAGAGTTCCTCCGGTAATAGCCGCCGTGGTACACGGGGGAACTATTATGGCACTGCTAAGCTCCTATGGTGCCGGAGATTATTTTGACTATCAGTGCAAAAACGGTGAGGGCTTCGTATGCGGCTTAAAGCATACGGACGGTAAGGTAACGGGCTTGGAAATAATACGGAAGTTATAGGGGAATGAGAATGATTTATCACATTGCAGGCTTTTTTATCGGATTTATTATGGATTTGCTGTTCGGAGACCCCTACTGGCTTCCGCATCCCATCCGGCTGATCGGGGTACTGATCGCCCGACTGGACAAGCTGCTGCTGGGAGAGCTGCACGGACAGGAAAGGAATTATAAAAGTGAATTCCGGAAAGGGATGCTGCTGGTAGTTCTGGTACTGACGGTTACGGGGGCCGTCTCTCTCCTTATCCTGGTCCTGGCATATAAAACAGCCCCCTTATTGGGGATGGCGGCAGAGAGCATTATGACCTATCAGATACTTGCCGCAAAATGCTTGAAGGTGGAGAGCATGAAGGTATATGACAGATTAAAGGCAGAGGATCTGCAGGGAGCCAGAAAGGCCGTATCCATGATTGTGGGACGGGATACGGAGGGTCTGGACGAGGAAGGTGTGGCAAAGGCTGCCATTGAAACGGTGGCGGAGAATACTTCGGACGGTGTTATCGCACCCATGCTTTACCTGGCAGCGGGCGGACCGGTTCTCGGGTTTCTGTATAAGGCTGTCAATACCATGGATTCCATGGTGGGATATAAGAATGACAGATATCTTTATTACGGTAAGGCGGCAGCCAGGCTGGACGATGCGGTCAATTTCATTCCGGCAAGAATCAGTGCAATTCTCATGATGATCTCCTGCTATGGGGCGGGAAAGGCTTTCAATGGGAGGAATGCCCGGAGAATATACAGGCGGGACCGGAAGAATCATGCCAGTCCAAACTCTGCCCACACGGAAGCGGTCTGCGCCGGGGCACTGGGAATACGCCTTGCCGGAGCTGCCAGTTATTTTGGAAAAACAGTGGAGAAACCATATATCGGAGATGCGGACCGGGCAGTGGAATGCGAGGATATCGTCCGGGTCAACCGGCTGATGTATACTGCGGCAGTGCTGTGTGAAGCCCTCTGTCTGATATGCCTGCTACTGGCAGGCCATATTGCAGGATGGTTTCCGTAACCGGATGGAGAATATGGAACAAAATGGAGGAAAATATGCTGCACGGCGGAGACATATACCGGAATAAAGTGAAGCTGGATTTCTCGGTGAATATAAATCCCTTGGGAATACCGGCTTCCGTGAAAAAAGCATTGACACAGGCACTGGAGCACTGTGAGAGATATCCGGATATCAGGGCGGAGAGGCTGATGGAAGGCTTATCCGTAATGACGGGCGCAGATAAGGAGCATATATCGGGCGGCAGCGGAGCCTCCGAATTATTCCTGGCAATTGTGCATGCCGTAAGGCCCAGGCGGACAGTGATACCGGTCCCTTCCTTTTACGGCTATGAAAGAGCGGCCATGGCCTCCGGCTGTGACATACTTTTTTATGAGATGAAGGAAGCCGGGGAATATGCCTTGGAGGAAGGAATTATGGACTGCCTGACCGGAGAGATGGAGCTTTTGTTCCTGGCTAATCCCAATAATCCGGTGGGAAATCTCATCGAGGGCAGCCTGCTTGAACGGGTTGTAAAGCATTGCAGGGAAAAGGGGATTATTGCTGTGATCGATGAATGCTTCCTGGAGTTCTCGGCCAATGAGAACCGGGATACCTTTATCAGCAGGATAAAGGACTATCCCAATGTGATCGTTGTACGGGCATTTACGAAAATCTATGCCATACCCGGAGTAAGGCTGGGATATCTGATCTGCGGGAGCAAAGAACTGAATAACAATATAAAGCGGCAGCTGCCGGAATGGAACCTGTCTGTCTTTGCCCAGGCGGCGGGAATTGCAGCCTGTAAGGAAAAGAAGTATAAAGAGGAAACCCTCCGATTGGTAGGGGAGGAGCGGAGGTACCTGAAAACAGAGCTGGAGAGGTCAGGCCTCCGGGTATATTCTTCCCATACGGACTATCTTTTATTAAAAACAAAGCTGCCGCTATATGACAGGCTATTGGAAAAGGAAATCCTGATCCGTGACTGCAGCAGCTTCCGGGGACTGGAAAAAGGGCATTACCGGATCGCGGTAAAAAGACATCCGGAGAATGAAATGCTGGTGAAGGCAGTAAGGGAGATCCTAGAGGGACAGGCTTAAGCTGCCTGAGACAAAATGGAGGAGCAGATGAACAAAACAGTAGAATTTGTACTGCCGGAGGAGATAGAAAAACGCAGCTTTGAAATCATATCGGAGGAGCTGAAAGCCCGTGACCTCCTGCTGTTACCCGAACAGGAGGCGGTGATCAAGCGCGTCATCCATACCAGCGCGGATTTTGATTATGTCCATACCCTGACCTTCTCCGAAGGAGCGGCAGAAAAGGCGAAGCAGCTGATCAGGGAAGGTGCCGATATCGTCACCGATACGAATATGGCGCTGGCGGGAATCAATAAAAGCGTCCTGGCACGATACGGAGGGAACGCCCATTGCTTTATGGCGGATAAAGAGGTGGCGGAGGTGGCGAAGCAGCAACGGCTGACCAGGGCGGCAGTCAGCATGCAGATGGCTGCCCGGATTACCAAGCCGGTGATATTTGCCATAGGGAATGCACCGACTGCCTTGATTTCACTGTATGAGATGATAGAAAGGGGAAGCTTTCATCCGGCGTTTATCATCGGTGTTCCGGTAGGCTTTGTCAATGTGGAAGCGGCTAAGGAGCTGATATTAAAGACAGAGATCCCTTATATCGTCAACCGGGGCAGAAAAGGCGGGAGCAATGTGGCGGCGGCAATCTGCAATGCCATCCTTTATGAGCTGGCATAGCGTTATACCTGTGTTTTCCCGGCACGATTTTGGATGCGCATAATGTGTGTGCAGGAACGGAGGCAGATATGCGATACGGCTTTACCACCGGAAGCTGTGCGGCGGCTGCGGCTAAAGCGGCAGCCTATATGCTGCTGACCGGAAAAGAGAAAAGGACAATAACAATCGATACCCCCAAGGGAATCCCCTTTGATGCGGCAATAGAGGAGATCACCAGAGAGGAGCACCGGGTCAGCTGTGCGGTCAGAAAGGATGGCGGGGACGATCCGGATGTTACCACAGGGGCACTGATATTTGCCGAGGTAACTCTCGTGGAGGAAGGAAATCCGCAGAAGGAAAGGGTTCTGATCGACGGAGGTGCCGGAGTGGGGAGAGTGACCAGACGAGGCTTGGACCAGCCGGTGGGAAACGCAGCCATTAATCATATACCCAGGGAAATGATTACAAAGGAAGTAGAGGAGATATGTGCTCTGACGGACTACCAGGGGGCAATACGGGTGCTGATATCCGTCCCCGGAGGAGAAGAGCTGGCGGAAAAGACTTATAACCCAAGACTGGGAATCACCGGCGGGATATCCATCCTTGGTACGACGGGAATCGTGGAGCCCATGAGCAGCCGGGCATTGCTGGATACGATCCGGGTGGAGCTGAATGTAAGGAAAGCGGAGGGCTATAAGTCTGTAGCTGTGGCTCCGGGGAATTACGGGCTTGCCTTTATGCGGAATACCTACGGGTATGACCTGGACAAAAGCGTCAAATGCAGTAATTTTATAGGAGATACCATTGAGATGGCGGCGGAAGCAGGCTTTGAGGAAATGCTTCTGACCGGCCATATCGGAAAGCTGATCAAGCTTTCCGGAGGAATATTCAATACCCATTCCAGGGAAGGCGACTGCCGGATGGAGTTAATGGCGGCGGCAGGCCTCCGGGCAGGAATACCGGCAGAAGCCGCAAGGGAGCTTCTTGATTGTGTCTCTACGGAGGAAGGAGTCCGGATACTTGAGGAATGGGGCAGGCTTAAGGAGTCCATGGGGATCATCATGGAAAAGGCCTGCTTCTATCTGGACAAACGTGCTGCAGGGAGGCTTCATGTGGAATGCATCATGTATGCCAATGAGACGGGTGAGCTGGCCAAGAGCAAGGGAGCAGAAAAGCTGCTGCGGAAAATCAGGGAGACAGGAGAATAGATATGGTTTATTTTGTAGGAGCAGGAACGGGAGCGGTGGATCTGATTACCCTTAGGGGATTGCGTATGCTTCAAAAGGCGGATACGGTCATCTATGCAGGCTCCCTGGTGAATCCGGAGCTCCTGGAATATACAAAAAAGGATTGCAGACTTCATAACAGCGCAAGGATGACCCTGGAGGAAGTGTTGGAGGTATTAAAGCAGGAGGAACAACGGGGAGGGATTACGGTGCGCCTGCATACCGGGGACCCAAGTGTCTACGGGGCGGTCCGGGAGCAGATGGACCTTCTGGATGAGCTTGGGATCGCTTATGAGAGCTGCCCGGGGGTAAGCGCCTGCTTTGGAGCGGCAGCCTCGCTGAATCTGGAATATACCCTCCCGGGAGTTTCCCAGAGCCTGATCATCACCAGGATGGAAGGCCGGACGGAAGTGCCAGAAAAGGAGGGAATAGAGAGCCTGGCGGCGCACGGAGCTTCCATGGCGATCTATCTGAGCGCCGGGATGCTGGGAGAATTAAGCAGGAGGCTGCTTAAGGGAGCTTATGGGCCGGATACGCCGGCGGCTATTGTCTATAAAGCCACCTGGCCGGAGGAAGAGGCATACCTGTGCACCATTGATACTCTGGAAGAGACAGCAAGGGAGCATAATATAACAAAGACAGCCATAATCCTGGTAGGAGATGCCGTAGCCCACCGGAATTACCGGCGTTCCAGATTATATGCGCCGGATTTTGAAACAGAGTTCAGGGGAAAACGAATATGAAGCTGAGTATCATAAGTTTTACCGCAAGAGGTCTGTCACTTTCCCTGTCATTGCAAAAGTCCCTGGAACAGGAGCTGGACATTACAGTATATACAAAGCAAAAAGCTCTGGAACAGGAAGCTGACATTGCCGTATCTGCAGACGGCAGGGCCATATATGTGAAGGACGGGCTTATACAATGGACCGGGGAGCAGTTTCATGCCCGGACAGCCTTATTATTTATCGGAGCCTGCGGGATCGCCGTACGTGCGGTCGCACCCTTTGTCAGGGACAAGCTGGAGGATCCCATGGTTCTGGTAATGGATGAAGCCGGCAGGTATGTCATACCGGTATTGTCCGGACATTATGGCGGTGCCAATGAGCTGGCAGAAAGGATAGCAAAAAAGACCGGTGCAGCAGCGGTAATTACAACGGCTACCGATGTAAACAGCCTTTTTGCTGTGGATGTATTTGCAAGAAAAAATGGTCTTGCAATTTGTAACAGCGCGGGAATAAAAAAGGTCTCTTCCGCGGTGCTCGCAGGAGAAAGGGTGACTATGGCCCTTGCGGGCAGCCATAAGGGAGAGCCGCCGAAGGAAGTAGTCCTGATCCCCTACCCGGCGGAGAACAAAGTATCGGTGCTTGTCTCTCCTTTTGCAGAGGATCCGCATAAAGCAGATCTGCAGCTGTGTCCGAAAGCCTATGTGGTCGGTATGGGCTGCAGGCGCGGAAAACCGCTCCGTGAGATCGAGGAGGCAGTGGATAAACAGCTTGCAAAGGCGGGGATACGGCGGGAGGCATTGGCAGCCCTGGCTTCCATTGACCGGAAGAAGGAGGAAGCAGGTATGCTTGCCTATGCGGAAAAATATGAACTTCCGTTTCTGACCTTTTCGGAGGAGGCCTTGAATGACGTTCCGGGTGATTTTACATCCTCCCCCTTCGTACAGGAGCAGGTAGGAGTTGATAATGTGTGCGAGCGGGCGGCTGTGGCGGCCTGCGGGAAGAACGGAAGACTGATTCTTAAAAAATATGCGGAGAATGGGATTACAACAGCCATCGCAGAATTAAAATGGAGTGTGACTTTTGATGAAGCATAATATCTATGTAGTCGGAATAGGACCAGGGGCGGAAGAGATGATGACCTTCCAGGCGGTGAGGGTCCTGGAGGAATGCGATGTCATTATCGGCTATCCGGTATACCTGGACCTGCTGGGAGAACGTTTTGCAGGGAAGGAATTTTTGTCCACGCCCATGCGGAAGGAAGCGGAGCGCTGCAGGATGTGCTTTGAGGAAGCCGGCAAAGGGAAGAGTGTGGCAATGGTCTGCAGCGGGGATGCAGGGGTGTATGGGATGGCATCGTTAATGTATGAGATCGGGAAGGAATATCCGGACTGCGGCCTTACCATAATCCCGGGAATAACAGCCGCCAACAGCGGCGCCGCCTGCCTTGGAGCGCCGTTAAACCATGATTATTGTGTCATAAGCCTGAGTGATCTGCTCACTCCCTGGGAGTCCATCGAGGAGAGATTGCGGGCTGCCGCGGCAGGTGATTTTGGGATCGCACTTTATAATCCCTCCAGCCATAAGAGAGCGGATTATCTGAAAAAGGCCTGTGATATTTTGCTGGAGCGGCTTGAGGAGGACAGAGCCTGCGGGTATGTGGAGAACATCGGCAGGGAGGGGATGAGGATCGTTACCTGCACCTTAAGGGAGCTAAGAGAAGAACAGGTCAATATGTTCACAACGGTATATATCGGTA
This sequence comes from Bacillota bacterium, assembly GCA_023424995.1. Lineage (GTDB taxonomy): Bacteria > Bacillota > Clostridia > Lachnospirales > Lachnospiraceae > Mobilitalea. Next base: position 7,303 of record JAFADH010000390.1, read on the forward strand.
ATTCCCGGACGGAGCTGATGGATGGGAAACTGGTTGCGAAAAGAGGATACCGGTTATAAGACGGAACCGGTTGTAAAAGGATACCGGTTATGAGACAGAACCGGTTGAAAAAAGGATAACGTTTATTAAGATAGAAACCAGTTGCAAAAGGGGATACCGGTTATAAGACGGAACGGCTGTAAAAGGATATCGATGAAATTCAGTTATAAAAGTTAATTATAAATAAACAGGAAATTGATTATAAAAGGGAGATATCAGCAATGAAACAGATACTGGTTTTTTCGGGAACGACAGAAGGCCGGAGGCTGGCGGAATGCCTGTGCGAAAACGGTGTCCGGTGTACGGTCTGCGTGGCTACGGAATATGGGGAGCAGGTCATGGAAAAGCGGGAGGGACTTACGGTCCGACAGGGCAGAATGACCTGGGAAGAAATGAAGGACTTCCTGTCGGCGGGAGATTTCCTTGCGGTAGTGGATGCTACCCATCCGTTTGCGACGATTGTCTCCGATAATATCAGAAAAAGCATGTCCGAAAGCCGGATCCCTTATCTTCGTTTAAAGCGTCTCCCCAATGATCCGGTCGAAAAACAGGAGGATATCCTCTTTTTCTCCGGACATGAGGCCTGCGCCGAAGCTTTGAAAAATACGGAGGGAAATATTCTTCTGACTACCGGAAGCAAGGAGCTGGCCGTGTACAGCGGACGGGAAGAGCTCCGGTCACGGCTGTATGTAAGGGTCCTGCCCGGTACGGAAAGCCTTGCGCTGTGCCAGGATAACGGAATTGCTGGAAAGCAGATCATTGCCATGCAGGGACCCTTCTCCGCGGAACTGAACGAAGCCATCATAAGACAGTATGGCATCCGCTGTATGGTTACCAAGGAAAGCGGTGATAACAGCGGCTTTCCGGAAAAAATACAGGCTGCCCGGAATACCGGGACAAGGGTAATGATAATCGGGAACCCGGAGAAAACGGAAGGCTGCACCTTCCGGGAGGTCTGCGGGGAGCTGGAGAAGCTCCTGGGGATAAGCTTCCGGCAGGAAGCCGCCATACGGATTGCTTTGATCGGCATGGGAGCGGGAAATCCGGACCTGCTGACCAAGGAAGCGGAGCGGTACATCAGGGAAGCGGATCTTATCTACGGGGCAGAGAGGCTTTTAAGGGATATTCCGCAGGAGACGGAAAAACTGCCCTACTATATGGCTAAGGATATCCTGCCCAGCCTGAAGGAGAAGCTGGCAAAGGAGTACGGAGGAAGGGAAAGGATAAGAGCGGCGGTGCTTTTTTCCGGAGATACCGGCTTCTACAGCGGGGCGGGAAGCCTTTATGAGGAATTGATGAGGGAAATCGGGGAAGGACGGCTGAAGGCGGAAGTGAAAATCTGTCCGGGAATATCCAGCGTATCCTATCTGGCCGCAAGACTGGGAACCAGCTGGCAGGATGCGGCGATTCTGAGCATCCACGGAAGGACCGCCAATGTTGCGGAGGCAGTAAGGGGAAGCAGGAAGACCTTTCTTCTGGTATCCGGGCTTAAGGATATGCAAAGGCTGGGCAGCCTGCTGCTGCAGGCAGGCTTAAAGGAAGTAAAGATCACTGCGGGATACCAGCTTTCCTACCCGGAGGAGCAGATCCGGCTGTTGTCGCCGGAGGCTTGTCTTAAGCTTGAGGAGGAAGGACTTTATGTCTGCCTGATTGAGAATGAGGGGGCGGGGGAAAGATTACTGACCCACGGACTTCCGGACGGAGCCTTTCTCAGGGATAAGGTGCCCATGACCAAGGAGGAGGTAAGGGAGGTGTCCATATGCAAGCTCCGGTTATCCCGGGATGCCGTTCTTTATGATATCGGCAGCGGTACGGGCTCCATCGCGGTAGAGTGTGCAAGATTATCGGACCGGATGCAGGTGTATGCCATTGAGAGGAAGAAGGAAGCGGTACGGTTAATTGAAGACAACCGAACCCGGTTTGGCCTTTCCAATATAACCGTGATCGAGGGAGAAGCGCCGGAGGCATTGAATGGGCTTCCTGTCTTGTCCCATGCCTTCCTCGGCGGAAGCGGGGGGAATATGAAGGCGATTCTTAAGAAGCTGTATCAGATGAATCCGCAGGCTTATGTGGTTATTAATGCGGTCACCCTGGAAACCATCAGTGAGATCACAGGTCTGCTGAAGGACTTTCCCGCAGAACAGCCGGAGATTGTCCAGGTACAGGTCAGCAGGGCTCATGCGGCAGGCAGTTACCATCTCATGCAGGCGGAGAATCCGGTTTATATCATATCCTTTGGATTTGTTCCGGGGGTTGCTCTTAATACTTAAGAAGGGAAGGCGGGATGGAATGAAGGCACCAAGGGTCATGATCGCTGCGGTGAGCAGCAGAAGCGGCAAAACACTTCTTACCTGTTCGCTGCTGCAGGCACTGGCGGATTCCGGGAAGAAGACGGCTGCCTTTAAATGCGGTCCGGACTACATCGATCCCATGTTTCATCAGAAGGTGATCGGTGTTGCGTCGAAGAATCTGGACACCTATTTTACCGATGGGGATACCACAAGATCCCTGTTCCTGGAGGGTGCCGGGGGTAAGGATATATCGGTGATCGAAGGCGTCATGGGACTTTATGACGGACTGGGGGGAATCTGGGAAGAAGCCTCCTCCTATCACCTGGCCCGGGTTACGGATACACCGGTCATTCTTGTGATCGATGCCCATGGAATGGGAAGATCGGTTATCCCTTTGATCAGCGGCTTCCTGCAGTATGACACGGAGCGGCTCATCAAGGGTGTGATTTTAAACAGAGTATCGGCTATGTTTTATAATACCCTGCGGCGGGAGGTGGAAGCACAGATACCGGTTCCCGTCATAGGATATTTTCCGAAGCAGAATGAGATCTGCCTCAAGAGCCGGCATCTTGGACTATGGATGCCGGATGAGGTGGCAGGTCTTAAGGAACAGGTAAAACGGGCGGCTGATGTGATAAAGGATACGGTCAGCATGGACAGCCTGATTAAGATTGCTTCCCGGGCGTCCGATCTGGAAGCCGGGAAGATAAGGGTTGCTCCGCGGGGGAAGGATATAAGAATCGGAGTTGCCAGGGATGAGGCCTTCTGCTTTTATTACGAGGACAATCTCAGGCTGCTTCAAAGCCTCGGCGCCGAGCTGGTTTTCTTTTCACCCCTCAGGGACCCCGGGCTTCCCGGCAAGCTTCAGGGCATCCTCTTGGGAGGAGGGTATCCGGAGCTCTATGCCGGGGACTTATCCGGGAATAAGCGGATGAGGGAGAGCATCAGGGAGGCTGTTGATAAGGGCATGCCCTCCATAGCCGAGTGCGGCGGATATATGTATCTGCATGAAACCATGAGGGATATGGACGGGAAGATATTTCCCATGGCCGGCGCGGTAAAGGGGAGCTGCTACTATACCGGAAAACTGGTGCGGTTCGGATATATCAATATAACCGAAGAAAGAGAAGCTTTTCTGAAAAAGGGTACGGGCATCCGGGGGCATGAATTCCATTATTATGACAGCACGGAGAACGGGACCTCCTGTATTGCAAAAAAACCGGTCTCAGGGAAGGAATGGCGCTGTGTACATGCCGCAGAGAATCACTGGTGGGGCTTCCCGCATCTGTATTATTATTCGAATCCGGAGTATGCAGGCTATTTTATAGAAAGGGCGGGGAAATATGCGCAAGGCTCATGAGCATCAATCCATTGATTATTATTCTTATATTTCGGGTCTGGGCAGCTGGAATTCGGTGTATAAGGTCATCCTGTCCGTAGGCGCCTTAATTACGGTAATCGGGCTGGATTCCGTAAGCATTTCCCTTGCGACCATCCTTTACATGCTGTTTCTCAGTGTGGGGGTGGGAAGGATTCCGGGAAAGGATTATCTGCGTCTTATGAGAATTCCCGCCGCCTTTATATTATTGGGCGGAGCGGCGATCATGGCACAGTTCGGCAGCGGAGAGGGCAGCCTCTTGCGTGTGGGGATATTCGGGACCCATCTTTATATTACGGAGGACAGCCTTACCCTGGCGGTAAGGGTGCTGCTGAAGGCATATGCGGCAATCAGCGCCTTTTATATGATGACGCTTTCCACACCCATGGGTGAGATCATATCCGTCTTCCGGAAAATCCGTGTACCCGGTCTGATCCTGGAGCTGATGCATCTGATCTACCGCTATATCTTCATTCTGACGGAAACCAACCAGAAGCAGAAGGATGCCGCAAAATCAAGACTGGGGTACTGTGACCTGAAGACCTCCTTTCGAACCTTCAGCAGTGAGATAGCCAATCTTCTGGTCATGTCCATGAAGAAAGCGGATATGTATTATGATGCCATGGAAGCCAGGGGCGGCGAAGAAAGCTGCATATTCTGGGAGGAGAAGAAGCCGCTGACAGCAACACAGCTGATGTACGGCATTTATTATATCGCATTGCTGTTATTGGTTTTCTTTATTATGAGGAGGTGGGGCTGAATGAGGGAGAAGCTTCTGGAGACAAGCCATCTGATGTTTGCTTATGACAGGACCGGGCAGACCTTAAAGGATATCAATATTACAATTTATAAACAGGAAAAGATAGCGGTCCTTGGGGCCAACGGGGCGGGGAAAACCACGTTTTTCCTGAACCTGAACGGTGTCAGGGAGCCTACGGGCGGTGATATCCGTTATCGGGGCGAGGTGATCGGCCGGAAGAATAAGAACAGGTTAAGAAGCAATGTAGGAATCGTCTTCCAGGATGCGGACAGTCAGATCATTGCATCCACGGTAAAGGCCGAAGTGGCTTTTGGTCCCCTGAATATGAAGCTTCCCAGGGAGGAGGCAGAGAACAGGGCCATGGATGCCATCAGGGAGATGAAGCTGGAGGGCTATGTCCGGCGGCCGCCCCATTATCTAAGCGGCGGAGAGAAAAAAAGGGTCAGTATCGCAGATATCCTGGCCATGGATTCCGAGATAATGATCTTTGACGAGCCGACGGCGTCCCTGGATCCGGTTAATGCGCAGGTGCTGGAGGAGATTCTGGATAAAATCGAACAGAAGGGAAAAACGATTCTCCTTTCAACCCATGATGTGGATTTTGCATACCGCTTTGCGGACCGGATTTTGGTCTTCTGTGAGGGAAAGCTGGCCGGGGACGGTACTTCGGATGAAATCTTCCGTAATGAGGAATTGCTTCTGAAAGCAAATCTGAAAAAGCCTGTTTTAATGGAGCTTTATGATCTGCTGAAGGAAAAGGGAAAGATCAGGGAGACTGGGGAATGTCCGAAGAAATTGTCTGATTTTGCTTTACTTTTATAAGGAACGGTAATAAACAGGTATTTATTACAAATAAATCAAAGAAAAGGGGTAATGAAAATGACAAAGAATCAGAAAAAAATGATTGCCGCACTTGCTGTTGTGTCGGTAATCATGAGTATCACACCGAAGGTCAGTGCCATGCATATTATGGAGGGCTATCTTTCACCCGGCTTCTGCATTGCATGGGGCGTCTTATGCATTCCGTTTTTAGTGACCGGCTATTTATCCATTAAAAAGAAATTGAAGGAAAACAGGAAGAATATTACCCTGCTTGCAATGGCGGGAGCTTTCATCTTTGTAATATCCTCTTTAAAAATTCCTTCTGTGACAGGAAGCTGCTCCCATATGACAGGTACCGGTCTGGGAGCCATATTATTCGGACCATCGGCTGTCAGTATACTGGGAATTATTGTTCTGTTGTTCCAGGCAATTCTCCTTGCTCACGGGGGTCTTACTTCACTGGGCGCCAATACCTTCTCCATGGCAATTGCGGGTCCGTTCCTCAGCTATGGGATCTACAAGCTCTGTACCAAATTAAAGGTCAACCCTCTGGTGAGCATTTTCCTGGCAGCGTTCCTGGGAGATCTGTTTACTTACTGCATCACAAGCTTCCAATTAGCGGTTGCCTACCCTTCAAGCGAGGGAGGAGTTATGGCATCGGCAGCCAAATTCCTGGGCGTTTTTGCGCCGACACAGCTTCCTTTGGCAGTTCTGGAGGGCATTCTCACCGTCCTGATCATGATTGCTTTGAAAACATATGCGAATCAGGAGCTTAAGCTGGTTAATCTCAATATGGAGGAAAAATAATATGAGTAAAACAAAAAGAACGGTTATCTTATTAAGCATTGCAGCGTTATTGATCGCACTGGTACCTCTTTTTGCATTAAGAGGGGCGGAGTTTGGCGGTTCCGACGATGCCGGAAGCGTCATGGTGGAAGAGATAACAGGAAGCTACGAGCCATGGTTCACTCCGGTTTTGGAAACCATGATCGACGGGGAGCTTCCGGGGGAGGTGGAAAGCCTTTTCTTCTGTCTTCAGACGGGACTTGGGGTTGGTATCATCGCCTATATCATGGGACGCTTTGTAGAACGGAAAAAACATATGACTGTCAGGGAGCAGGAGTAGTACCATACGGAATACTCTGATTAACCGGCAGTAAAATGCAGAAATCCGGACAGGCTGCCGTCCGGTTAATCAGAGATACATTATACGGGGGAAGAAAGGCTGGATTTTAATAATGAGTCAAGGGATTTTGATTGTCAGCTTTGGAACCACATATAAGGAAACCAGGGATAAGAATATTGAGAGGATAGCGGAGACAGTCCGGGAGAGCTTCCCGGATTGGAGGGTCTATCAGGCTTATTCCAGTAATATCGTAAGAGGGATTTTAAAGAAAAGGGATAATATTATCATACCGGATACCAAAGAGGCTCTGCTGCGGATGAAGCAGGACGGTATCACACATGCCACTGTTCTTCCCACACATATTATCGACGGAATAGAAAATAACAGAATGAAGAACACCATTGAAGAATGCCTGGATCTGTTTGAAGAAATAAAAACGGCAGGAGTACTCCTTGGGAATAAGGAAGATTTCAGATTAGTCGCGAGAGCGCTGTGGAAGGAAATAAAAAAACACACGGAGGATGTGCCGGTAATCTTTATGGGGCATGGCTCCGTCCATGAAGCGGATCAATGCTATACCATCCTGGAAAAGGAGCTGAGGCTTTATTCCGGAAGGAATGTATATATTGCTACGGTGGAAGGTGCCGTCACCATTGAGGACATAATCCCGCGGCTTAATGCAGATGTTACGGAACGGGGGCGCGTTCTTTTGCTGCCGTTTATGCTGGTGGCCGGGGACCATGCGGTAAATGACATGGCGGGAGAGGAGGAGTCTTTTGCCTCAAGACTTAAATCGGAGGGCTATGAGCCGGAATGTATCCTCCGGGGGATCGGTGAATATGAGGGCATCCGGAGGATCTATATAAAGCATCTGAGAGAAGCTTTGGTACGCTGTCCGGTTTATAATTAAGCGGGACCGTACCGCAGGTGCTGCCGTCCGCCGCCTCGGCTTCACCTGATGCGGCGGACGGTGCGGCATTCAAATTACAGGCATCATACAGAAAGACAGAGGTTATAATGAGCAAGATTTTATATGGAATCGGAGTAGGTCCGGGAGATCCGGAATTAATGACCCTGAAGGCATTAAGATGCATCGGGGAAAGTGACGTCATAATCCTGCCGGCAGAGCCGAAGGAGGAGTGTTACGCATATCATATCGTCAAAAAAGCATATCCCCGGATAGAGGAGAAAGAAATCCTGTGCATGCCCTTTCCCATGCTGAAGGATAAAGAGCTGCTGAAGAAAGCGCATGATAGGATATATGAAGATATCGCCGGTCTGCTGGCGGAGAATAAAACGGTGGCTTTCCTTACCCTGGGTGATCCCGCTTTATATTCTACTTACAGTTATATTCATGACAGGGCTTTGAAGGAGAAGAAAACCGCGGTGATCATAAGCGGAGTTCCTTCTTTCTGTGCCGTTGCGGCGGCTCTTGGCATTTCCCTGGGGAGCAGTAAGGAGGAAATACACATCATACCCGGCTCCTATGATATTAATCATACATTGGAGCTGAGCGGCACTAAAATCTATATGAAATCGGGAAAAAAGCTGGAGGAGCTGAAAAAGGTATTATTCGAATATGAACGCAGGGAGCGGCTGGAGATATATGCAGTATCAAACTGCGGGATGGAGGATGAGCTGGTTACTTCCGGGCTTCATAGTCTTAGGGAGCATAAGGGCTATCTGACCACAGTAATCGTAAAAGCTAAGGAAGGAAGGGGAGGTTAAGTGCATGGAGAACTCATACCGTTTTTTTGAAAACAGGGACTGTAAATATTTCCCCTGCCATAAGGGTCTTGAGAACTTTAACTGCCTGTTTTGCTATTGCCCCTTGTATCCCCGGGAAGACTGTCCCGGAAAGCCGGAATACAGGGAGCATAAGGGCAAAAGGCTCAAGATCTGTACTAACTGCACCTTCCCGCACCGACCGGAAAGCTATGATGAGATCATAAAATTGATGAAGGAATATTATTAAGTGCCGTCACATTATGTGACGGCTTTCCTATGGTATTATATCGATAGATATTATACCGGAACCAAGCAAAGCGAGTGCGCATCAAGCAGGTCGTGCCAATACCGTATGAGCCTGCGGATATGGTATAATGTCGACAGACATTATACCGGCGCCGAGCGGAGCGAGTGCGCATCACCGGCAGGTCGTGCCGATACCGTATGAGCTTGCGAATATGGTATAATACATTGATCTGTATAACATAACATATCATATAAGATAAAGAGAGGATCCGCAGCCCCGGCTGGACCTTGCGGCTTTGGAACGTATCGGGCAATCGATTGCAGAGCGGTTGCTTTCTGTCGAAAAGGATAATATAATAGCAGTATACCAGTAAGACATTCTTAGGACTCAGAGAACCGGACCGGATATCAAACGAATTAATTGGAGGATATTATGCTGAACTCATTGCTTGTTAATGCATCAATACTTATTACTTTCATATATTTAGGAAGCCAATTATTTCAAAATAAAAAGATCAAATCCGAATCCAGGACAGGTATAAAAATAACAACGGGACTGCTATTTGGATTGACCGGCTGCCTGTTAATGTTTAACGGCATCGATTTGACGGATAATATGCTGATGGATTTTAGAATCATTGCGTTGATCATATCCGCAATCTACTGCGGCCCCATATCGTCGGCCATAACCACCTTGATTATAGTTATATTCAGATACACCTACTTTGGAATCAATGATGCTTCCCTGACAGCCATGTACAATCTCGTAATCTTATGCATTATCTTCAGCGTGATATCTGTGTCTTCCAATACATTAAAAAAGAAGTTCATATACATGAGCTTAACTAATATTATTTCTTCTTCCATATGGACAATGATACTGGTCAAAAATATAAATTCGGCTTTTCGGATTCTGAGCGAATATGCTTTTTCCAATCTTATGGTTTCATTTGTAATCTATTTTGTCCTGGATAATATATTCAGTACAAATGAATTATATCAGAAACTGAAACAGGATTCCTCCAGGGATTTCCTGACCGGCTTAAATAATGTAAGAGAGTTTGACCGTCTGCTGAATAAGGCATCCGCTGCCGTCGAGGAAAAGCAGGAGAGCCTTTCCCTGCTTATGATCGATCTGGATTATTTTAAAAAAGTAAATGATACCTACGGGCATTCTTCCGGTGATATGGTTTTAAAGCAGCTAAGCCATATTCTGCTGAAGTCCTGCCGGTCCTTCGATATCGTCTCAAGAAACGGAGGAGAAGAATTCACGGTAATATTAATGGGCTGTGATCATAAACCGGCGGTGAATATTGCCGAACGCATCAGAAGGAATGTGGAGCTGCATTCATTTGTCATCGAGAATGATAAAAAAATCAATATTACCGTTTCGATCGGTGTGAGCTCATATCCGGATAATACGGACAGTCCCGAGCATCTCCTGCAGGAAGCGGATAATGCCTTATATCAGGCAAAGCACCAGGGAAGAAACCGGGTTATCTAGATGTACTGATAGTAATGAACAAGTTTTTCTCCAGATACTGTTATGTTTGACAAAATTCAACATAATACTTATACTTATAATTAAGGAATTAGTCCTATTAATAAAAGTCAGGGAGGTGAATAATGGATTGGTCCGGTGTTCTTATTGGCGTGATTACCTTTATTATTATTGGAGTGTTTCATCCGATTGTTGTAAAATGTGAGTATCACTTTACGGATAAAGTCTGGCCTGTTTTTTTGGCGGCAGGTCTGGCTTGCTGTATCGGTTCCCTTTTTATCACTCAGATCGTATTATCTTCCGGATTGGCTGTTCTGGGCTTTACATTTTTATGGTGTATTAAAGAACTTAAAGAACAAAAAAAGAGGGTAGAGAAGGGGTGGTTCCCACAGAACCCCAGGAAGATCTTAAAGGATAAAAAGCAAAAGGATAAGGCGGAACGTCCGAAGGTGGTCTTATGAAGGAAAAGAGAGTTTTCGGTTATTTTGAAGTTGTTTTTGATACGGTTTATCTTTGCGTGGTATGCCTGGCCGGCGCATGGCTCCTTTTTAATGCGGATACGGAGACGGGGCTGCTGGCAGGAGGCATGGCGCTCATATTGGGTATCGGCGATGCCTTTCATTTGATACCGCGTATCGTTGCAATACTTACGGGGAAAGAGGATATGCTACATAGAATATTAGGGCTTGGAAAGCTTGTGGCTTCTATCACCATGACGGTCTTTTATGTGCTTTTATGGTATATGGGCCGGATCTTCTATCTGCAGGGCAATGATACGCCGTGGACAGCAATTGTCTATGTTCTTGCCATATTGCGTATAGTCCTGTGCTTCTTTCCTCAGAACAGATGGGCTGACAGAAAGCAGCCTGTGCGCTGGGGAATTTATCGCAATATCCCGTTTTTTCTGTTAGGTGCGGTTGTTACGGTATTCTTCTGGACCTACCGGACGAGTGTTCCTGAATTGAACTTGATATGGCTTGCCGTTACCCTTAGCTTTGTGTTTTATTTTCCCGTGGTTGTTTGGATTCATAAATCCCCGAAGCTGGGAATGCTGATGTTTCCCAAGACCTGTGCTTATATCTGGATGATCCTTATGTTCCTTGGAATCTGATCCCTAATATCGCTGACAATGATCAGCGCTGACGGATACAAGCTATGCAGAGTTACTATATTATAAGTGAAAGGAGAAATTAACATGGAAGAGCAAAAAAAATTGACAAATGAGGCAGGCGCACCGGTAGCTGACAATGAAAACTCAATTACTGCCGGTCCCCGGGGTCCTGTCGTGATGCAGGATGTATGGTTGATGGAGAAAATGGCACACTTCAACCGTGAGGTTATACCGGAACGGCGTATGCATGCCAAAGGCTGGGGCGCCTACGGCAAGCTGACGGTTACCCATGACATCTCTCAGTACACGAAGGCGAAGGTGCTTCAGCCCGGTGCGGTAACCGATCTGTTCCTGCGCTTTTCTACGGTTGCAGGAGAACGCGGTGCAGCCGACTGCGAACGTGACATCCGGGGTGTAGCCGTTAAGTTTTATACGGAAGAGGGAAATTGGGACCTGGTAGGTAATAATACCCCGACCTTCTTTATTCGTGACGTACATAATTTCTCCGATTTAAATCGTGCGGTAAAGCGCGATCCCCGTACCGGACGCCGGTCTGCACAGAATAATTGGGATTTCTGGACCTTATTGCCCGAATGTTTCCATCAGATTACGGTGGTTATGTCGGATCGCGGTATTCCGGCTTCCTTCCGGCATATGCATTTTTTTGGAGAGCATACCTTCAGCTTCTACAATGCGGACAACGAGCGGGTCTGGTGCAAATTCCACTTTAAAACCCGGCAGGGCATCAAAAACCTTACCAATGAGGAAGCAGCGAGAATCAATGGTATGGACCGTGAATTCCATGGCAAGGATCTTTTTGAAGCGATTGAACAGGAGGATTATCCGAAGTGGACCATGTATGTACAGATCATGACGGAAGAGCAGGCGAGAAATCATTATGAGAATCCCTTTGATATCACCAAGATATGGAGGCATGCCGAATATCCGCTCATTGAGGTCGGGGTGCTGGAGCTCAACCGCAATCCGGAAAACTACTTTGCAGAGGTGGAGCAGTCGGCATTTGCTCCGGCCCATGTAGTACCCGGCATCGGCTTCTCTCCGGACCGATTCCTGCAGGGACGTTTGTTCGCATATGGCGATGCACAGCGGTATCGTCTCGGTGTTAATCACAACTTAATTCCCGTGAACCGGGCAAAATGTGAGGTAAATGACTATCACAGGGACGGCGCTATGCGTGTGGACGGCAATTATGGAGGTACACCCGCTTACAGTCCCAACAGCGCGGGCTTTTGGACGGCGCAGCCGGAGGTAGCTGAGCCGCCTCTTGAGATCGAGGGTGCTATGTGGCGTTATGATCCGAAAGACGATCCGACAGATGATTGTTTCCGAGCCGGAGGTGATCTGTGGCGTGTGCTGACGGAGGATAAGAAACAGATATTAATTGATAATACTGCTGCTGATATTGAGCCTGTCACTGAAAATATCAAATACCGCCATGCGGTGCATTGCTATCTTGCCGACAAGGAATACGGTGAGCGTATGACGAAAGCACTGGGCCTTTCACCGGAAAAAGTAACGGAGCTGGCGAAACTGGATAACAATGGCCTGATTAAAGCTACAATAAACAGCGCTGTATAATTATCCGGCGGAATAAAATCTTCATATCACCAACCACATATTTGTGGTTGGTGATATTTCTATACGGTTGTTTCCGAATCAAATTTATATTACTATTAAAAACAGAAAAAATACCATTAAAACAAAATGCGCTATTGCAGACAATAAGAAGGAAGCAAGCCAGGAAGCTTAAATCAGAGGGCAGGAAAGAAAAGCGTATGTTTCTGCAAATTTTTACGATAAAATTTGTCAAATTGCGAACTTACTGGTATCCTAATAATTAAAGGATCAATATACCGGTGAACTTGCCGGTGATACCTTTTAATGACAAGCGAGAACAAAGGATTTTAAATAGATTATGAATAAATTGGTTATAGGAATATTGGCCCATGTGGATGCGGGTAAAACTACGTTATCGGAGAGTATGCTCTATCTGAGCGGCAAAATTCGAAAATTAGGGCGGGTGGATAATCAGGATACTTATCTGGACACCTATGAGCTGGAGAAGACAAGAGGCATCACCATATTCTCCAAGCAGGCCGTATTTGAAATAGAAGGAACAAGGATTACCCTGCTGGATACCCCGGGTCATGTGGATTTTTCGGCTGAGACGGAGAGGACGCTTCAGGTATTGGATTATGCCGTCCTGGTGATCAGCGGTGCGGACGGAGTCCAGGGGCATACAGAGACCTTATGGCGGCTGCTGGAGCTGTACCGGATACCGGTTTTTATCTTCATCAATAAGATGGACCAGAACGGAACGGATAAGGCCGGGCTGATGAAGGATTTAAAATCACAGTTGGACGAGGGCTGCATAGATTTCGGACCGGAAGGTACGGACGGTTTTTATGACCAGCTGGCCATGTGTGATGAACTTATGCTGGAGGACTACCTGGAGAGAGGATGCATTGAGACGGATCAGATAAAGGAAGCGATTCTGGGACGTAAAGTATTCCCTTGCTTTTTTGGTTCGGCCTTGCAATTGACCGGAATCCGTGAATTCATGGAGGGACTGGTACGGTATACCGGAATTCCGGCATATAGGGAAGAGTTCGGAGCGAAGATTTTTAAAATAACAAGAGACGAGCAGGGGAACCGTCTTACTCACATGAAGCTTACAGGCGGAAGGCTTAAGGTAAGGGAGGTCTTAACCGGCAGCGGCTGGGAGGAAAAGGTTAATCAGATCCGCATCTATTCCGGGCAGAAATTCGAAGCGGTGAATGAGACGGAAGCCGGTTGTGTATGTGCAGTCGTAGGACTCAGCCATACCAGTCCCGGAGAGGGCTTGGGAATGGAGGAAGCGTCCGAGCTGCCCGTACTGGAGCCCGTATTATCCTATCAGATCATCCTTCCGGAGGGGTATGACTCCAGAGTCATGCTTCCCAAGCTTCGCCAGATCGAGGAAGAGGAGCCGGAGCTGCATATTGTATGGGAGGAAGAGCTTCAGGAGATACAGGCCAGGATCATGGGAGAAGTACAGACGGAAGTTCTGCAGAGCCTGATTCTGGACCGTTTCGGTGTCCGGGTCACCTTCGGCACAGGTAAGATTGTATATAAGGAGACCATAGCGGATGTGACGGAAGGAGTAGGGCATTTTGAGCCCCTGCGCCATTATGCCGAGGTGCACTTGCTATTGGAGCCGGGTGAACCGGGCAGCGGCCTGCAGTTTGAGACACGGTGCAGTGAAGACGTACTGGGGAAAAGCTGGCAGAGGCTGGTATTGACCCATCTGCAGGAAAAGACTCACAAAGGAGTGCTGACAGGATCGGCAATTACCGATATGAGGATTACTTTGATCTCGGGACGGGCCCACAATAAGCATACCGTGGGGGGTGACTTCAGAGAAGCCACCTACCGTGCGGTGCGCCAGGGACTGAAGGAGGCCGGGTCCATACTGCTGGAGCCTTATTATGCATTCCGCCTGGAGCTGCCTGAGAATATGGTGGGCAGGGCTTTGACTGATGTGGAAAGAATGCACGGCGCCTGCCGTATCCTGCAGACGAAGGACGGAATCACCGTGCTTGAGGGAAGCGCTCCCGTGGCTGCCATGCAAAATTACCAGAAGGAAGTAACCGCCTATACCAAAGGCTATGGGAAACTGTTCTGCAGTCTGAAGGGATATGAACCATGCCATAATGCGGATGAAATAATCGCCGGCATCGGATATGATTCGGAAAGTGATACCGGTAATCCCACCGGTTCGGTATTCTGTGCCCATGGCGCCGGCTTCCTGGTGGACTGGGATCAGGTGAAGAACTATATGCATGTGGAAAGCTGCCTTCAGGACAAAGCCGGTCTGCAGGCAGATACCGTCCAAAACCGGGCTTCCTCCCCGGAAGAGAGCTGGATCAGTCTGGAGGAGATTGACAGGATCATCAGCAGTACCTTCTATGCCAACCAGGGTAAGAAGTCCGTCTGGAACAGGCGCAAAACTCCCCGTGAAAGATATTATGGGCCTGCCGTCCATGCCGGGCCAAAAGAAACCAGAGAAGAATATCTGCTGGTGGACGGCTATAATATAATCTTTGCCTGGTCCGAACTCAGAGAGCTGGCAGAGAACAGCATGGACGGTGCCAAGATGAAACTGCTGGATCAGCTGAGTAATTATCAGGGAATCCGGGGCTGCCGCATTATGGTGGTATTTGATGCTTACCGCGTCCAGGGACATGCGGAAGAAGTAATCGAATATCATAATATTCACATGGTATATACCAGAGAGGCACAGACAGCGGACCAGTATATTGAAAAATTCGCCCATGACAACCAGAAGAAATATAAAATAGCCGTAGCAACCTCGGACGGTCTGCAGCAGATCATTATCCGGGGTGCCGGCTGTTATCTGTTATCCGCCAGGGAACTGAAGGAGGAAATCGACCGGGCAAATGAGAGGATCAAGAAGGATTATCAGGCAAAGCAGGGGGTAAAGCGCAATTATTTATTTGATTCCCTGTCGCCGGAAGCCAGGCGGGAATTAAATGATATAATTGATCCCGATAAGGACACAAAGCAGGACAAATGATATGAAAAATAGGAGTGATGGACATGCGGTTTGCTAAAAGGATGGAACAGTTTGAAGAAGGTATATTTTCTAAATTGCTGGAAATAAAGAAAATGAAGCTGGAGCAGGGAGAAGCCGTTATCGATCTCAGTGTCGGCTCACCCAATGTGCCCCCGGCAAAGCATATCGTAGACGCATTGTGTGCCGCGGCGGCAGATGAGGGGAATTATGTGTACGCCATTAATGACCGGCGTGCCATGCTTGCTGCGGTAAGCGCCTGGTATAAGAACCGATACGGGGTTATTCTGGATCCGGATTCTGAGATATGCTCACTGCTTGGTACCCAGGAGGGATTTGCCTATCTGTCCATGACCATTGCCGACGAAGGTGATGTGGTACTGGTGCCGGATCCCTGCTATCCCGTATTCACAGACGGTCCCAGGCTGGCAGGAGCCAGGCTTTATTATATGCCGCAGAAGAAGGAAAACGGATACCTGGTGCAGCTGCGGGATATACCGGAGGAGATTGCCCGGAAAGCAAAAATGATGATCGTATCCTATCCCAATAATCCTACCACCGCTATGGCACCGGATTGTTTCTATACGGACCTGATCGCATTTGCGAAGCAATATGATATTATGGTCCTCCATGATAATGCTTATAGTGAACTGGTATTTGATAATAAAAGCTGCGGCAGCTTTCTTGCCTTCCCGGGTGCAAAAGAAGTGGGAGTGGAGTTTAACTCCCTTTCAAAAACCTATGCGCTTGCCGGCGCCAGAATTGGATTCTGCTTAGGGAATGCAGAGGTAGTCTCCAGGCTTAAAAAAATAAAATCAAACTATGCCTATGGGATGTTCCTGCCCCTGCAGAAGGCTGCGATCTCTGCCATAACCGGAGACCAGGGCTGTGTTGCTGACACAAGGCTGTCCTATGAAAGACGGCGGAATGTGCTGTGCGACGGTCTGTGCGCCCTTGGCTGGCATATGGACAGACCGGAGGCCACCATGTTCGTATGGGCTGCCATTCCCCGGCATTATGGCAGTTCCGAACAATTTGCCATGGATATGCTTGATAAAGCAGGTGTCATGCTGACTCCCGGAAGTGCCTTCGGTCCCTCCGGAGAAGGATATGTACGGATGGCATTGGTACAGGAGGAAGAAGTACTGGCGCAGGCCGTGGAAAGGATCGGGGCAAGCAAAATACTGGAGAAGCTGCCATGATATACCGTATGTGGAGCGGAACGTATTTCTCCTGCATAATGCCTGCCGGTGGATTATTAGAATCCCACTGTTTTAAACGCCCGGTCAAGATCATTAATTAAATCCTTACTATCTTCCAATCCCACACTTAACCGGAAAAAGCCCCCATGGAATTCTTCCGGATAGAGATACTGGCGTTCATCGTTCTCTCCAAGGAATACAATCAGGCTCTCATCATGGCCCAGGGATACGGCGGAGGTGATTATCCGCAGGGCTGCCACAAACCGGTTATGCGTATCATGGCCGGCCTTTAGGCCAAAGGACAATACCCCGCCGAAGCCGTTATGCATCTGCCGCTTTGCAATCTCATGTCCTTTGTGGCTTTGAAGTCCCGGATATGCTGCAAAGCGGACTCCGTTCCGGCCTTCCAGATACTGTGCAACTGCCAGGGCATTGTTATTATGCTCCCGCATTCTGAGGGGAAGAGTCACGGCGCCGCGCATGATCAGCCAGGCATTAAAGGGACTGATGGCTCCGCCAAGGTTGACCATTGCATCCGCACGGATCCGGTCGATCAGGCTCTTTGCGCCGATAACGGCGCCTCCCATGGCATCTCCGTGGCCGTTGATATATTTCGTCAGGCTTTCCACCGCAAAATCAGCTCCCAGCTCCAGCGGACGCTGGCTGTACGGAGAAGCGAAGGTATTATCTACCGACAGCAGTGCTCCGATACCGTGAGCCAGCTGTGCGATGGCAGCGATATCGCTGATCTGGGTGGTGGGATTCCCGGGAGTCTCAATATGGATCAATTTTGTGTTGGCCCGAAGGGCGGTCTTGATATTATTAATGTCCGAGGTGTCGGTTATGGTGGTTTCAATACCGTATTTCGTCGGTAATAATTCATGAAGCAGGCGGTAGACGGCAATGTATGTGACATTGGAGAAGATTACATGGTCACCGGATCTTAAGAATGAAAAAAACAGCCCGGATAGCGCGGCTACTCCGCTTGCCAGTACGACACAATCTTCGCCTCCCTCAAGTGATCTAAGCTTTTCCTGAAGATAATTCTGGTTTGCTCCGCCGTTCC
>JAFADH010000047.1 GCA_023424995.1 Bacillota bacterium
GTCAGCCGGACGATATTGCCGGATAATTCGATACAGCTTTCTTTCATCAGCATTGCCAGTATATTTTGAGTGAAGGCTTCCTCCCAGTGGAGATGGGACGGTATCTCGCCGATTCCGGCTTCCGCTTCTTCGTCGTCGCTGCCCTCATGATTGTAAAGATGGAAGAGCAGGGTCATCTTGGCAAACTGCAGCTTTTGATTCCTGCGCCTGCGCAGGGTGCTGACAAAGCCCCTCTTGGGAGCGAATACGAAAACCAGGAAAAAGACGATCCCGGTCATTACCGCCATGCTCCCTGCTATGGATACATCCAGGAGGGCGGCTGCCTGATAGCCAGTGATTCCATTGACCGCACCGATCAGCCCGCTCAGAATCAGCATTCGTTTCAGGCTGTCGGTGAGCAGGTACGCCGTTACCGGCGGTCCTATCATAAACGCAACCACCAGCACGGAGCCCACCGCCTGGAATGCGCCTACCGCGGTAAGTGAAACCAGGGTCATGAGCACATAATGGACCAGGGCAGGCGCGAACCCCAATACAGCTGCCAGCATGGGATCGAAGGTGGCAAGCTTCAGCTCCTTGAAGAAAATAATGATAACAGCCAGATTGACCAGTAAAAGCGCGCCTGTGGTGTAAATTGCCTTTGCACCGATGTCAATGCCGCCTGCCACCATCCGGTCAAAGGGGGCAAAGGCCAGCTCGCCTAACAGCACCGAGTCGGTATCCAGATGGACCGAACCGGCATAGCGTGTAATAAGAATGATGGCTATGGAGAAGAGCAGCGGGAATATGATGCCGATGGCTGCATCCTCCGCCAGAAGCCTGGTGCGGCTCAGCATCTCGGTCAGCCAGACGGTGGCAACACCCATCAGTGCCGCACCCAATATCAATAGCGGGGAGGAAAGGTCATGAGTCATAAAAAACGCCAGTACGATGCCCAGTAAGATCGTATGGGTGATTGAATCCGACATCATGGACATTTTCCTCAGGACCAGGAAGACACCGGGAAGCGCGCAGGCCACGGCGACTATTACGGCAATGAGCTGAATCTCAAATCGTGGGGACATGGGGAACACCTCCTTCTATTTTCAATAACAGCTTATTCCTCCTGCGCCGGTACAGCCGGTGAAGGATACCCCTTCCCGGAGCGAATAATATGCTGATTGCCGCCAGCAGGCTGATAAAGACTACAATTGCCGGACCTGTAGGCAGCTTTGGAATCATGGAGCTTGCGGCGGTTCCCGCAGCACCTGAGACCGCACCGAAGGCAGCGGAGAGCAATACCATTACCCATAATTTATTGGTCCATTGGCGGGCGGCAACGGCAGGTGTGATCAGCATGGCGCTCATGAGAATGACGCCCACCGTCTGAAGGCCGATGATGATGGCCAATACGATCATGAACGACAGCAGCAGATTCAGCCTTTTGGGTGAGAAACCGAGGCTTTGTGCGAAATCGCTGTCAAAGGTAAAGAGTTTGAACTCCTTCCAGAACAACAGGACGAGGGTTAACAGGACCGCGCCGCAGACGGCCATCAGGATGATGTCCCGCTGAAGCAGGGTGGAAGCCTGCCCGAAGATAAAACGCTTAAGGCCGGCCTGGTTGGAGTTGGGGATCTTTTGCACATAGGTCAACAGAACCATTCCCAGCCCGAAGAATACGGACATCACCAGTGCCAGGGCACTGTCGAACTTAATCCGGGTATGCCGCACGATACTTACGATAATGAGAGTTGCTGCCAGGCCGGAAAGCAGGGCGCCAAACAGGAGGATCTCCGTATCCTTGCTGCCCAGCAGTACAAATGCCAGTACCACGCCTGGCAGGGCGGAATGGGATACGCCGTCGCCTAAAAGGCTTTGCTTGCGCAGTACGGCGAAGCTGCCCAATACGCCGCTGATAAGCCCCAGCAGGGCGGAGCCCAGAGCTACCGTCCGGAAAGTATAATCACTGAACAAGGAGATTATCGCTCTCATACGGTGCCTCCTTCCTTAACAGCATACCGGTGCTCCGGTAGGTCTTTTTGAGATTTTCCTCATGGAATACCTCCTTCACCGGTCCGCTGGCAATGACGCACAGATTGATGAGGGTCACCCAGTCAAAATACTCCGGCACGGTCTGAAGGTCGTGGTGCACCACGATGACCGTCTTTCCCAGGGCCTTCATTTCTTTTAAAAGTACTACGATGGCTTTTTCCGTCTGTGCGTCCACACCCTTGAAGGGCTCATCCATAAAGTATACCTCTGCTTCCTGGGCCAGTGCACGGGCCAGGAAGACACGCTGCTGCTGTCCGCCGGACAGCTGGCTGATCTGCCGGGAGGCATATTCCTCCATCCCCACCTTTTTCAGCATCAGCCGGGTCAGCTCCATATCCTTCTTGCGGGGACGCTTTATCCAGCCAAGCTTGCCGTAGCAGCCCATAAGTACCACATCCTGTACGGTTGCGGGGAAATCCCAGTCCACGCTTCCGCTTTGAGGAACATAGCCGATATGTTTTTTGAAGGACCGTACATCCTGGCTTTTTCCGTTGATAAAGCGGACAGCTCCGGTCACGGGTGTCAGCAGGCCCAGCATTGCTTTAATCAGCGTTGTTTTGCCTGCTCCGTTCGGACCTACCACTGCCATAAGCTGGCCTTTGGGGATTTTTAAATCAATATCCCAGAGGACCGGCTTTGCATCATAGGCCACGGTAAGATCTTCAACCTCTACCGCATAATTGATCAGATTTTTATCCATTATAACTTCACCTCTCATTTAAGGGCATCCACTATCGTGTCGATATTGGATCTGAATGTAAGAATATAAGTTCCGTCACCGGAAGTTTCGTCGCCCAGGGAATCCGAGTACAATTCTCCGCCGATAACTACGTCAAAGCCCTTGGACTGCACTGCGGCCTGAAGTGCTTCGATGGTCTTGGGGGGTACCGATGATTCTACAAAGATTGCCTTGATCCGGCGCTCCGCAATAAATTCCGCAAGGGCACTCACATCGGCGGTACCGGCCTCGGCATCCGTGCTGATGCCCTGAAGGCCGCGGACTTCAAAGCCATAAGCCTTGCCGAAGTACTGGAACGCATCATGGGCCGTAACCAATACCCGCTGTTCCTCCGGTAATTCCAGGGAACGCTCCCGTATATATTCCTCCAGCTCGTCAAGCTCCTTCAGGTAATTCTCAAGATTTGTGCCGTATTCTCCGGAATTCCCGGGATCAGCTTCCTGAAAGCCTTCCGCAACGGCTTGTGCGGCCTGCTTCCAGATCGCAACGTCGAACCAGATGTGCGGGTCATAGACCTGTGCATCATCCTCGGATACCAGCAGCATGGATTTGTCTATGCCGTCCTCTATGCACAGGACATAGACATCCAGGCGGGTGAGGTTCTCAAAGATTTCACCCATTTTTCCTTCCAGGTGCAGTCCGTTATAGACTACAACCTCGGCTTCCTGCATCAGGGTTACATCACCCGCACTTGCCTGGTACAGGTGAGGGTCGATGCCGGGACCCATCAGGCCGCTGACTGTCACAGCTTCACCGCCGATGATCCGGGATAGATCCGCAAGCATGGTCGTAGTCGCCACTACCTCCAGCTTATCTTTCGTAGAATCCGTATTTGCCGCAGGCTGTGAGCAGCCGGCCAGCAATAGTGTTAAGCTAAGTACGATTCCAAATAATTTCTTGTGTTTTCTTCTCATAACATACCTCCATATTATATATTAAATTTATGAATGGTTTCGCTGCTGCAGCTAATCCACATAAATTTGACAGGCAGCCTTGTAGCTTATCTGGATTTCCCTGCCCTCCAGATCAAGGGTTACGGGACCCTCGTAGGCTCCCACGGATATCACCTTAAGCGTACCTCCGATTTGAATTCCCAATACCTGAAGGTAATCAAGCAGGTCCTTCTCCTCGGTTACCCGGCGGACATGAGTGGTCTCGCCTTCGGTCAGCTGGTCCAGGGTTCTTACGGGAATACTTTGGACCAATCCGTCGGTGTGCGGGATGGCACTGCCGTGGGGGCAGTAGGCAGGATAATTTAAAAAACGGTCCAGGCGGGAGATAAGTCGGGGCGGAGTAATATGCTCCAGAAGCTCCGCATCCTCATGTGCTTCACTCCAGGAATAACCCAGATGACGCATCAGGAATACCTCCCAAAGACGATGTCCCCGTACCAGAGAGATTGCCAGCCGCAGCCCTTCGGGTGTTAACCGGGAGCCTTTATAGGGCTCATACCGGATCAGACCGTCCCGGCTAAGCTTACCCAGCATCTCGGTAACCGATGCGGGAGCTATTTTAAGTGCATCTGCGATTTGTTTATTATTAATGAGCTCCTCTGATCCGCCCAGTTTATAGATAGCCTTCAAATAATCTTCTTTGTTTGGTGTCATGATTTTACCTCCTGTTTTAGGTATACCTAATTTATAATATATTATATGCCTAAATGATTATTTTTGCAATAGGTTTTTTCAATAAAATAATCAGGTACGCGGGCAGGAGGAATAACACCTATGTATCTAACTGATATTAGCCGAAGGAAACAATGTTTCCTTCGGCTAATATATGAAGCTGAAAAGGAGAGTGTTACAGAAGGCAGAGAAATAAATTATAAAAGTAAATTGCAAAAAGGAACCGGAAGTATCCTCCTGTGGAGGAATTCAAAAGCACCGGTATGTTTCTCTGCCATGCGGATGATCATTATGAAAGCCGAATACTCATGCAGCCGTTGTGAAAAAATTTTTTCTGGTTTTTATAAATAAAAGGAAAGTTGATCTAAGAGATGCTATGAAATCTATAAAGGGATTTATAAAGGGGAAGGTAAATAGTTGACTTTGTCAGATATATTTCTTATAATTAGATAAATATGATCGGAGGAGATGTCATGAATTCAATGCAGACACAATTAGTACATACCGTTCGGAGCTTTAACAGGTTTTATACGAATATTCTCGGACTCCTGGACCGGCATATGCCGGACAGTGATTTCTCATTATCGGAAGCCCGCGTATTATATGAGATAGGGCATATGGAGAACTGTACCGCCAAGAAGCTGATCGGAGAATTGAAGATAGATTCCGGTTATTTAAGCAGGATCATAAAACGCTTTGAGAAGCATGGGCTGACATACAGGGTAAGATCGGAGTCGGATGGCCGCCTGTACTATCTGTTTCTGACAGACAAGGGAAAAGAAATATTATCAAAACTGAATGAGGCATCTGACAGACAGATTGACCAGCTGCTGGGCGGATTGCAGGGCTATAATCAAAAGAAGCTGCTGGAAGGTATGCAGACGGTAAAAAATGCATTGGCAAAGGACCCGGATATGACCGGTGAGGCAATTACCCTGCGTTATGAGCTGAAGCCGGGAGACGTAGGACAGCTGATCCATATGCATGGGTGGATCTATGCTGAGGAATGCGGATATAATCATATGTTTGAGGGGTATGTCTGCAAGACCTTCCATGATTTTTTTGAAAATTACAGCCCCAAAAAGGATAGGATATGGATGGCGGAAGCATGCGGCAATATTATCGGAGCTATTGCTATTGTGGGACATTCGGAAAAGAGAGCCCAGTTAAGATGGTTCATCCTTCATCCGGAATACCGGGGCCTGGGTCTTGGCAAAAGGCTGTTGAAGGAAGCGATGAAGTATTGCAAGGATATGGGCTATAAAAATATATTCCTGCAAACCACTGAGGATCAGATAACAGCTATAAATATGTATCGGAAAGCCGGATTTCAAAAGGCGGGAGAGCATCCGGAGAATGCCTGGGGGAAGAATTTGGTTGAACTGACCTATGTGTTGAATCTGCCGTAATCATTGTGAATTTCCATTCACCGGAAGCTTATCAGTAAGAAGCCGGAGTAAAGCCTGCGCATATATAAAGTACTTCTTAAGATCAGAATTTGTATAATCTCAGGGGGTATTTTATATATGCGCTTTTATTATAAATATCTATATATACTTTATAAATCTCTATATATACTTTGATATTTTTTACACAATGGTATATAATGGGACCATGTATTCCTGGATGTTAATGAATTGTTCGAACAGGTTATTTATATTGGAGCACAGATGAAAATTAGAAATCATAATCGTATCATTATTATAGGAAACGGCGGAAGCGGTAAAAGTTATCTTGCAAAAAATCTGTCTGCCATAACCGGTCTGCCATTGGTCCACCTTGACAATGAATTCTGGCAGCCGGGGTGGGTTAAGACGCCGAAGGAAGAATGGATAGACAAGCAGAAAAATATGATAAAAGAAGAAACATGGATCATTGACGGGAATTATAACAGTACAATGGAGCTGCGATATGAAGCTGCCGATTTGGTAATCTTTCTTGATATCAACCGATTGGTATGTATCATAAGTGCATTAAAACGGCATGGTAAAAAGCGTTCGGATTTACCGGAATATCTGGAAGAAAAGTTGGATTCAGAATTCATCGGATTTTGCAAACTTATATGGGATTTTCATAGAGCGGGCAAAAGATCGATTCTGGCATTGCATGGCAGGTATCCTGATATTCCGTTCATGGTGATTAAAAGAAGAAAAGAGGTAAATAAATTATTAAAAACCTGGAAGAATGATTCATACAGTTAATATGGTTTCAATATTAGAAAATACAGTATTAAGAAGTACAGTACTAAGAAATACCGTATCAAAAAAGCAGTATCAAGAAGTACAGTACTATGAAATACAGTATCAAAAAATCAGTATTAAGAAGTACAGTACTAAGAAATACAATATCAAAAAAGCAGTATTAAGAAGTACAGTACTAAGAATTACCGTATCAAAAAAGCAGTATTAAGAAATATAGTATCAAGAATACAGTATTTAGAAATCCTTCATTAAAAATCCAGCGCTAAGAAATTCAATTATAAATATAGAGGAGACTAATAATATGGTTCCTAAGATTAAATTGCAGAGTATCGTATTGGACTGCAAGAA